>NZ_JBNCKT010000005.1:0-26693 GCF_049841675.1 Micromonospora sp. DT4 | reverse complement strand
GTCGGCTCGTTAACCGTAGCGCACCGACCCGGGGCACCGCAAAACGACTCCGATACCGCCGTCAGCCCAGCCAGTCCTCGATCGCCGCCACCGCCCGTCGGCTGTCGGCGTCGACCTGCGCGCGGTCGGCGGCGGTGTACTCCCAGCCCTGCTCCCAGAGCACCGTCACCACGTCGTCGACCCGGATCGCCCGGACCAGCCGCACCTCGTCCGCGCCCGGGTCACCCATGCCCGGCGGGTACGGGGCACGCAGCTCGAACAGCACCGACTCGTCGCCGTACGCCCCCCGGGTCCAGCAGCCGCTGCCGCCAGGTCCTGCTGTCGTCGGGCATCTTCTGCTCGGGGCACGCGCGGACGGCCTGCCGCAGCTCCCGCAGCGCGTCGTCGGCGCGGCCGGGCCGGTAGATGGTGATGCTGTGCCGGTAACTGCCGTCGGGCACGTTCCCCGCCCGGGTCTCCGGCCTCTTGTAGGCGATCGACCGGGCACGGCGCTGCACCACCGCCGACTCGCTGGCGTACCGGGCGCCGCACAGCGTCGGCAGGACCGGGCCCGGGGTGCTCGATTCCAGGCCCGTCCGGTTGGCGGCGGCCAGGACGAAGAAGGCGCGGTCCGGGATCGAGGTCGGCGGGTGGGCGGTCGCCGCGCCGGTGGGCGTGGCGGGCCGCGTACCCCCGGGGGTGGTGCGCGACGGCGTCGGGGCCGACGACCCGGCCGCGGACGACGTGGGCGGCGCGGGGGCCGGAGCGGAAGTCACCCCGCTCGGTATCGGGGCCGGCGTGCCGGCCGGTGGCGGCAGCGGCGCGGACCCGTCCACGGGAAACGCCAGGCGTCCACCGACGGCCACCCCGCCGAGCAGCACGGCCACCGCGAGCGCGCTGCCGGCCGCTCGGACATGGGCCCGCCGGTCGGCGTGCCGCCGGACCACCTCGGGATCTGTCACCGTCACGTCGTCGGCGGCGACGGTGAGCGACCGGTACAGGTTGGAGAGTTCAGCTGACATCGTTCGCCTCCAGCTCGTCGATGTGGACGTCGGGCAGCAGTACGGCCAGCCGGGACCGACCGCGGGACAACCAGGACTTGACGGTGCCGACCGGCACACCGGCCTCCCGGGCGATCTCCTCGACCGGCATGTCGAAGAGGTAGTGCAGGGCGAGCGCCTGTCGCTGCGTGGCCGGTAGTTGGCGCAGCGCGCCCACGAGTAGCACCGCGTCCTCGCCCGGAGGGGGCGCGGTCGGTGGCGGCCCGCTGCGGCTCAGCAGCGCCCGCCAGCGGTGCAGGTGCCGCCAGCGGTCGTTCGCCAGCCGGGACACCACCAGCCGCAGCCACGCCTCGGGCGCCGGATGCTCGGCGAGCCGCCCCCACTGCCGCCAGGCCCGCGCGAACGCCTCCTGCACGACGTCCTGCGCCTCGGTGTGGTCACCGGTCACCGCATAGCCGTACCGCATCATCCGCCGCGCGGTGCCACGGTAGAAATCGTCGAAGCTCTGTGCGTCCCTCACGACTGCCTCCCCCTTGTCCGCGCCCCGATGCATCAAGGACGGCGGGGAGCCGGCGTGGGTTGCGGGCCAGTCGGACAAAACGTGTCGGAGAGGCGACAGGCTGGCATACCGTACGGACGCGACGGAGCCCTCGGCGCCGGCCCCGGGGGGCCCGACGACGAGGGCTCCGGTGTGCTCCTCGGGCGGCTGGTCAGCCCCCCGGGGTGGCCGACGGCGACGGGGGCGCGCCGCTACTCGGGTTGGCCGCCTGCTGCGCCTGCTGGAACGCGATGAGCGCCTCGTCCAACGCCTTCAGCGCCCGGCCGTACCGCTCGAAGTCCCCGGAGGTCTGCGCGGCGCGGACCTCGGTGATGGCGGACTGCACCCGGTCCGCGGCGGCGGCCAACTCGCCGGCCGGCGGCGGATTCGTGGTGCCCGGCGGCGGGGTCGTGCCGCCCGGCGTCGGCGTCGCGCCCGGGGACGGGTTGGTCGGGTTACCACCCGTGGTGGGCGGCGGCGAGGTGCCCTGCCCGGCCTTCTTACCCTGATCGACCAACTGCTTGATGCCGTCGTTGATGTTGTCGGCGAGCGCCACGAACGAGCCGCCGTCACCGTAGGAGAGCAGCACCTTCTGCAACAGCGGGTACGCGTCCTGCTGGTTGCTCTTCACGTAGACCGGCTCGACGTAGAGCATGCCGTCGGCGAAGGGCAGCGACAGCAGGTTGCCGTACTGCACCTGCGCCTGGTTGCTGGAGAGCAGGTTGAGCTGCTGGCGGATGTTCGCGTTGTTGGTCATCTGCTGGTGCACCTGCACCGGCCCGGAGATCCGGGTCTGGTCCGGCAGTTCCAGCACCTCGAGCCGGGGCTTTCCGTCGACGTACGACCCGGAGATCAGGGCGGCCAGGTTCTGCCGGCCGTTCGGGGTGACCGCCGAGGTGAGCTGGAAGCGCGGACTCTCCTGCCCCGGGAACTGGGTGAAGAGGTAGTACGGCGGCTGCTTCTGGCCGCTGTCCGGCGCGTCCGGCACGTTCGGCACCTGCCAGAAGTCCTGCGCCGAGTAGAAGTCACCCGGGTTGGTCACGTGGAACTTGGTGAGCAGGTTGCGCTGCACCTTGAACATGTCCGCCGGGTAGCGCAGGTGCTCGGTCAGCTCGACCGGGATAGCCGCCTTCGGCTTGATCAGGTCACCGCCGAAGGCCTTGTTCCACGCCTTGAGCACCGGGTCGGTGTCGTCGTACTCGTAGAGCGTCACGGTGCCGTCGTACGCGTCGACGGTGGCCTTCACCGAGTTGCGCATGTAGTTGACGTTCTCCCGGGCCAACTGGAAGGTGCCCCGGTTGGTCAGCTCGTCGGTCGTCTCGACCTGGAGGTTGACGCGCTCGGCGTACGGGAAGGTGGCGGCCGTCGTGTAGCCGTCGACGATCCACTGCACCCGGCCGTCGACCACCGCCGGGTACGGGTCACCGTCCAGGGTGAGGAACGGCGCGACCTTCTCCACCCGGTCCCGCGGGTTACGCACGTACAGCAGCTTGGAGTCCTTGTTGACCGCCTCGGAGAGCAGGAAGTTCGACTCCTGCTCCTTGATGGCGTACAGCAGCTGCCGGGTGAACGAGCCGATCTTGACGCCGCCCTCACCGGTGTAGGTGTAGGACTCGCCGCCACCCTCACCGACCGGCCTGTCGAACTCGGCCTTCTTGTTCGGGTCGGACTGGCCGACGATCGCGTAGTCGTCGGCCGCCATCCGCTCGCCGTAGTAGATGCGCGGCTGCTTGGCGGGAATCTGCTCGGTCTGCGAGGAGCACGCCTCCTGGGTCTTCTCGCCGAGGAAGCCCGACACGAAGAAGGGCTGCCCGCCGCACACCACCTGGTTCGCCGGCGCGGCCACCAGGCCGTACCCGTGGGTGTAGACGGTGTGCCGGTTGATCCAGGTGTTCTGCTGGTCGGTCAGCTCGCCGTAGTTGATCTCACGGACGCCGACGACGTAGTCGGAGGTCTTGCCGTTCACCCCGTACCGGTCGATGTCCAGCTTGGGACCGAAGTCGTAGAAGCCACGCACCTGCTGGAGCTGGGTGTACGTCTCGCTGACCAACTGCGGGTCGAGCAGCCGCACGTTCGACACGACGGACGTGTCGGTGGCCAGGTTCGCCGGTGGCGTGAGGTTGTTCGCCGCGTACGGGGTGGTCTCGGTGCCGCCCAACCCGAACGCCGCGCGTGTCGCGTCGATGCTGCGCTGGATGTACGGCGCCTCCTTGTCCTTGGCGCTCGGCTTCACCTCGAAGGTCTGCACCGCCCACGGGTAGATACCGCCGATCGCCACCGCGGAGACGCCCAGCAGGGCGAGCGAGATGCCCGGCCACACCAGGTTCCGCATCCAGGCGTTGGAGAACACGATGATCGCGATGGCCACCACGACCGAGATGTACGCCAGGATCTCCTTCGCCGGCAGCAGCGCGTTGACGTCCGCGTAGCCGGCGCCGTACAGCTTGGCGCCCTCGTTGTACTCCAGCAGCATCGCCCGGCGGTCCAGCACGTACGCGAGGGCCTTGAGCAGGACGAACACCGCGACGAGGCTGCTCAGGTGCGCGCGCGCCGCGTTGCTCATCCGGTCACCGACGCCCTGTAGGCGGAGCCCGCCGAAGAGGTAGTGCACCGCCAGCGCGCCGATCAGCGCCAGCACCACGGCGGTGAAGCCGACACCGAGCAGGTAGCGCCAGAACGGGAGCTGGAAGACGTAGAAGCCGATGTCGACCCCGAACTCCGGGTCCTTGACCCCGAAGTCACCACCGTTGCGGAACAGCAGCCACTGGTCCCACCGGCTCTGTGCGGACAGGCCGGCGAAGAGGCCGATCACGGCGGCGGTCAGCGCGATCCACGTGCCGAGGCGCGGGCTCAGCGCCATCCGGTAGCGCTCCAGCGTGGCCTGCTCCACCGAGTGCGGTCGCAGCCGCGGCCGCAGCCGGTACGCCAGCCACAGGTTGCCGCCGACGACCACCGCCATGCCGAGGCCGATGGCGAGGAAGAGCAGCAGTCGGGTGACGAGCACACCGGTGAAGACCTCGGTGTAGCGCACCTCGTCGAACCAGAGCCAGTCGGTCCACGCCTGGACACCCCAGCCGAGCAGGGTGAAGAGCACGAACACCCCGACCAGGACGGCGATCGTGACCCGGCCGCGCCGGCTCATCCTCGGCAGAGGGCTGCTGCTACGCATTACCACTGTTGGCTCCGCACGCTCGATGTGATCGGCTCCGATCAGGCACCCAGAGTACGGGGTGTTCCTGAGCGTGTCGGGGCACGGTCACACGGGTCAGCAGCGGGTCGGCTGACCACCCGCGCGCAGCGTGTCCAACGCGGTCAGCGCCTCGTCCAGCGAGCCCACCTTCAGCAACGGCAGGTCGGGCTGTGGGTTACGGACCGCCTCGGCGCAGTTGTCGGCCGGCACCAGGAAGACCTTGGCCCCCGCTCGCTTCGCGCCGACCAGCTTCTGGGCGATCCCGCCGATCGGGCCGACGGTGCCCTCGTCGTCGATGGTGCCGGTGCCCGCGATGACCTTTCCACCGGTGAGGTCGGCCGGCGTCAGCTTGTCCACGATGCCCAGGGCGAACATCAGACCGGCGCTCGGCCCGCCGATGTCCTCCAGGTCGATACCCAGGGTGAACGGGTGCGGCTGCTGCTGGTCGATCTCGACCCCGATCCGTGGCCGGCCGTCCTGCTCCCGACTGGTCACCGTCGCGGTGGCCGCCGCGCCGTCGCGCGTGTAACCGATGGCCAGCGCCGTACCCGCCGGCTTGGCCCGGATCAGCTCGGTGACCTTGGCGGCCACCGGCACCGGCTTACCGTCGACCGAGGTGACCACGTCGCCGACCCTGAGCACCCCGGCGGCCGGGCCGTCCGCCGCCACCGTCTTGATCACCACCTGGACCGGGAAGCCCAGTTCCCGCAGCGCGGCGGTCTCGGCGCTGGTCTGCGACACCTTGAAGTCCTCGGCGTTGCGCTGCTCGACCTGCTCGGTCGACTCCCCCGGCGGGTAGACCAGCTCGCGCGGCACCACCGCCTCGTCGTCGGAGAACCAGCCGGCGATCGCCGAGCGGAGCCGTACCGTCGGCTGCACCCCCACGGTCGTCAGCCGGAGCTGGCCCGCGGAGGTGGAGGTCTCCCGGCCGGTGACCTGGATGACCTCCTTACCGTCGGCCGTCCCGAGGGTGTTGACCGTCGGGCCCGGGCCGAGCACCACGTACGGGATCGGCACCCGGAGCACCCCGATGCTCAGCAGGGCGGTGAACAGTGCACCGAGCAGGACCGTCAGGCCACGACGTCTCATGCGCCAGAGCGTACCGATCGCCCCCGGCCCGTCCGACGGATGCGCCACGCGACTTCGCCCTCAGCGCAACGCCAGCGGCGGCTACCTGGGGCGCGGCCCGCGTACCGTAGACGTCGTGCCTGATATTCCGTTCGGTTTCGCGCTCCCGGGTGAGCAACCACCAGACCCCAACGATCCCGCGCAGATGCAGCAGTTCATGTCGCAGTTGCAGCACCTGCTCTCGGCGCCGGGCAGCGGGCCGGTCAACTGGGACCTCGCCCGGCAGGTAGCGGCCAGCCAGCTCGCCGCCGCCGGCGACCCGGCCGTGTCGCCGTACGAGCGCCACGCGGTCGAGGAGGCGTTGCGCCTGGCCGACCTGTGGTTGGAGCCGGCCACGGCGTGGCCGTCCGGCATCCAGTCCCCGGTCGCCTGGAACCGCAACGAGTGGATCTTCAAGACGCTCGACGTGTGGCGCAAGCTCTGCGACCCGGTGGCCAGCCGGATGGTCGGCGCGATGGGCGACCTGGTGCCGCCGGAGGCGCGCGCCCAGCTCGGCCCGATGCAGTCGATGGTGGCCACCCTCGGTGGCGCGCTCTTCGGCGGCCAGCTCGGTCAGGCCCTCGGCTCGCTCGCCGCGGAGGTGCTCTCCGCCGGCGACATCGGCCTCCCGCTCGGTCCGGCCGGCACGGCTGCGCTGATCCCGGCCAACATCCGCGCGTACGGCGAGGGCCTGGAACTTCCCGAGGACGAGGTACGCCTCTACGTGGCGCTGCGCGAGGCCGCCCACCAGCGGCTGTTCCAGCACGTTCCGTGGCTGCGCGGGCACGTGCTCAGCGCCGTGGAGATGTACGCCTCGGGCATCCGGGTCAACCGGGAGGCCATCGAGGAGGCGATGGGCCGGGTCGACCCGGCCGACCCGGAGTCGATGCAGGCGATCGCACTGGAAGGCATTTTCACCCCCGATGACAGCCCGGCGCAGAAGGCCTCGCTGGCCCGCCTGGAGACCGCGTTGGCCCTGGTCGAAGGCTGGGTGTGCCACGTGGTGGACAGCGCCGCCAGCGACCGCCTGCCCAACGTCGTCCGGCTCGGTGAGGCGTTCCGCCGCCGCCGTGCCGCCGGTGGCCCCGCCGAACAGACCTTCGCGGCGCTCGTCGGCCTGGAGCTGCGCCCGCGCCGGCTGCGCGAGGCGGCGGCCCTGTGGGCGGCGCTCACCCAGCACCGCGGCATCGAGGGCCGGGATGCCGTCTGGGGCCACCCGGACCTGCTCCCGTCGGACGACGACTTCGCCGACCCGGTCGCGTTCGCGATGAACGACATGGACCTGAGCGAGCTGGACAACTTCGACTTCACCGCCCCGGGCGGCGCGCACGAGAAGGCGCCGGGCGAGGCCGACGACACCGACGGCGACAGCGGCACGGGCGGCGACACCAAGAGCTGACGCGGCCGGCTCGGGCGCCCGCGCCGACCGGTGGCGGGCACCCGGCACGCGCCCCCTGGTCCTGATCGACTCCGGTTTCCGAAAGCCGGGTTGACCGGGCGGCGCGGACGCCACGGTTTCCGGGAAGCCGAGTGGATTACGCCCACGACGACCCGAGGTGCGGTCAGGGGCGTCGAGGGCGTGCCGATCAGGCCGGGCGGCCCGACCCCGACAGCAGCGAGCGGGTCGCCTCCCAGCCCTCGAAGGCCGGGTCCAGCGCGGCGAGGTCGGTTGGCCCGCGCTGCCGCCGCCAGCCGGTCGTCACGGCGACGTCCCCCGGCTGGGGGGCGCCGACCCGGGCGTCGGCCGGCGTCGCCGTATCCAGGTCGAGCGGGGGCAACCATTCGGGTACGGGAAGTCGTACGGCCACCCCGAGCAGACCTGGGCCGCCACCGTCGACCGGTGCCACGGCGACCGACCGGGTGGTGAGCGGGCGCAGCAGCTTGCCGACGGTCAGTGCGGGCAGGTCGGGCACGTCACCGGCGAGCACCGCCGCCTGGTCGTGGCCGTCCAACCTGGCGAACACGGCGTTCGGCGTCGGCTCGGGCACCTCGTGGACGGCGGTGCCGGGCCACACCAGCGCGTCCGCCAGCGGACGGTCGGCCGGGGTCACCGCGACGGCGACGTCCACCTCGTTGAGGGTCGCGACCAGGTCGATGACGTCCTCGGCGAGCGCCGCCCGCCACTGTTCCCGGTCGATTCCCGGCGGCGACCACCGCGCCGGCCCGAGCATCACCACCACCACCCGCCGCGCCATGACCCGACCCTAACGCCCCGCCCGACCCACCGCCTCGCTCAGCCCGGCCGTCTCCGCCGAGCCCGCCAGCTCAGACCGGCCAGCCCAGCTCAGACCGGCCAGCCCAGCTCAGACCGGCCAGCCTGGTCAGCCCGGGGCGGGTCAGGTGGGGACGGGAGCGCAGGATGCCGCAGCGACGCCCTCCAGGTAGCCACGGGCGCGCTCCGACTTGGGGTACCGGCCGACGAGCGCCCAGAAACGGGCGTTGTGGCTGGGCACGATGAGGTGGGTCAACTCGTGCAGCAGCACATAGTCGATCACCCAGTCGGGCATGTCCTGGACACGGTGGGAGATGCGGATGCTGCGGTCGGCAGGGGTGCAGGAGCCCCAGCGGCCGTTCTGGTTGGTGACCCACCGGACACTGGCCGGCACCGCCTTCTGGCCGTACCCGCCGAGGTAGAGATCGATCAACCGGTTGGCCCGGGTGACGAGTTCGTCGTCGGAGCGGGCCAGTCGGCCCTCGCGGGCGGCGAGCCGCGCCAGCATGCGGTCGACCCACTCGCTCTCCTCGGCCCGGGAGAACTGGTCCGGGATGAGGACGACGACCCGCTCACCGTCACGGTACGCAGACACCGTGCGTCGCCGACGCTGGCTGCGCCGCACCTCGACGACCGGCTTACGCGTCCCCGCCATCACTGGCCCGCGCAGCCTCGGCTACGTGTCACGAGGGAAAGCTAATGCGTACTGACCAGAGGTCCGCAAGAGTCAACCGCACGACACGCGCCCAAAAAATGGTGATTGGTCGTTCGACGTCCCGAAAATTTCTTGACCGGACCACCGCCGAGGTGCCGTCGCGCCATCTCGTCACCCACCGTGTACGCGATGGCGGCGTCGCGCGGCCCGCTCCCACACCGTAGGTGATCACGGCGTCCGACGCTGCCTCGGGGCCACCCGCAGGAGTGGCTGGGAGGGTTTGGTCGGCGTGTCCCCGCCAAACTGACTTATCCGACCTAATTCGCCATGCACACTCTCGACGTCGACTTGCTCACAGTGTCGAAGCACAGCTGACATGGAACTGCCCAGACCTGGGTAGGGTCCGCGAACCAGCGGTCACGAAGGTGGCCGTGGAGTAAGACCCAGCGCCGGCGCCCCGTGTGGCCCGCCGCCGGGCATTCCGCCGGAACCGTATTGACCGGCGGACGAGACGAGGAGGGCACCGTGGCCGACCAGGCCCAGACCTACAACGGTTACTGCGTGAAGTGCAAGGAGAAGCGGGACTTCGAGGGGCACGTGGAGGTCTCGAAGACCGGCATGAACATGGCCAAGGGCAAGTGTCCGGTATGCGGCACAACAGTGAACCGGATTCTCGGCAAGGCGAAGGTCTGACCCGTACGGATCTGCGGGGGCGGGGGGGGCCCCCCCCCCCCCCCCCCCCCCGGGGGGGGGGTGCGGCCCCCCCCCCACCCCGCCCCGCGTCACGTCGACGACCTCGGCGTCTGTCAGGCTGGGTCATGCCCTTGAGCGCCTACCACCTCAGAACATCGGTCGCCGTGTCCGACATCGCGCGGGCGGTCACGTTCTACGAAGGCAAGCTGGGCCTACGGACGATGCGGTCCGCCCCCAGCGCCCACATCGCCGACGGCAGCCGCATCTACGCCTCCGGCGGCGGGCCGGCCCTCAACGTGTACCAGTCGGTCACCGCCGGGACGACCGCCGCGACGCTGGCGACGTGGTATGTCGACGACCTCGACGCGATCGTCGACGAACTCACCTTCGCGGGCGTCGACTTCGTCCGCTACGAGCAGTTCGAGCACGACGCGAAGGGGATCACCGCGCGGGCCGGCGGTGGGCGTATCGCATGGATCGAGGACCCGGACGGCAACACGTTCGCCATCGAGGCCGACGTCTGACCGGCCGCCGCCCTGCCGCGCCGCGATGCCTGCTGGGGCTCGACCGCGGCCGACGTGGGTGGCCCCGGCCTTGGGACAAGCCCTACGACTGGGTGTCGGCGTCGGGCTCCTCCAGGATCTCGACGTACCCGTCGGTGCCGTGCACACGGATCCGCTGCCCGTCCCGGATCAGCCTGGTCGCGTCCGCCACGCCCACGACGGCGGGCAGGCCGTACTCCCGGGCGATGACCGCGCCGTGGGTCATGAGACCACCCACCTCCGTGACCAACCCCGCGACGGCGACGAACAGGGGCGACCAGCTCGGGTCGGTGTACGCGGTGACCAGGATGTCGCCCGACTCCAGGTCGGCATCGGCCATGTCGGAGATGACACGGGCGCGACCCTCGACGGTCCCGCCGGAGACCCCGAGGCCGGCCAGCGCGCCGGCCGGCACGTCGTCGCGTCGGTATGCCCCGGAGATGACCTCTCCCTCGGAGGTGAGCACCCGGGGCGGCGTGAGCGTCTGGTACGTGCGGAACGCGTCCTTACGTCGCTGGATGAGCTGGCCGTCGACCCGGTGCGACCGGACGGCGTCGTGCAGTTCGGCGAAGGTGAGGTAGAAGACGTCGTCCCTCTCGCGCAGCACGTGTGCCCCGACGAGGCGCTCGGCCTCCCGCAGCAGGGCCTGCTTGTAGACGAAGTAGCGGCTGATGATCGCGTACTTCGGATACTCCCGGTACCCGATGAAGGTGCGGACCCGGTCGATCATCCGTGCGGTCTCGTCGGCCCGGTGCTCCCCGTCCGGCAGGGCGCGTAGGCGTTCCAGCAGCTCCTCGCGCTTGCGCCGCGCCTCCTCGTGCCCCTGTGCGAAGCGCCGTCGGGCGGCGCCCGGCTCGTGGAGCCTGATGTTGTCGAGGATCAGGGGTACGAGGGTGGTGGGGCGCTCGGCCCAGCGCGGCCTGGTGATGTCGATCTCGCCGACGCAGCGCATGCCGTACCGGTCGAGATAGGCGCGGATGGCGTCGCGTGCCTCCGTTCCGCCCGCCACCTTCGGCAGTTCGTCGAGGAAGCCGTCGTCGTCGACGTCCCGCAGGAGGGCCACCACGTCGGGGTACGGACGGATCGCGTCCGCTACGTCGAGCAGCGCCAACCCCATCTCCGACGTGACGTTGCCCGGGGCGGACAGCGTGAGGGTGTCGGCGGCGTTCCGCTCGCCCAGCCATTCGGACAGCTGGTCGTTGAGCCACCAGGTGGCTTCCATCCCCGCCATGATCGCCTGCATGCTCAACGGATCGGCGAGCAGCCGCTTGTGCTCGGCGAAGGCCTCGGACAGGAAGTCGAACAGCGCCGGTCCGGTCACCGTCGCGATGTCGCGCCGCAGCGCGGCGAGAGAGGCCTCGCTGCGCCCGATCAGCTCGGCGACGATGGCCGGGTCGTTCTCGATCGTGGCCGGTGCGCCGCCGAGCCGCGGGACACCGGGACCGTCCTGGGCAAGCATCGGTACGAAGTCGGGGCGCTCCAGGAGGGTCTCCAGCGCGTCCCGGGTCAACGGATCGGACCTGCCCGCCATCTCCAGGAAGCCGGCGCGGCCCGCGGGCGACGCCAGGAGCCGGGTGGCGTCGACGAAGAGCCGCCCCCCGGCCTCGTGCATCGGCGCCATTGCCGTGAGCCGCCACATGGACAGCCCCAACGGCTTCATGGCGTCGGTCATCATCTGCTGATGCCCGACGGACAGGTAGACGTGGTTCTCCCCGTCCGGGGCCGTGGGGACGGGGAACAACGTCGTGATCGGCCGGCTCTGGACGATGTGGAAGTCGTCGTCGACCAGGCACCACTCGATGTCCTGCGGGCAGCCGAAGTGCGCCTCGATTCGCTGCCCCACGCGTACCAGCCGCAGGACCTGGGCATCGGTCAGCGCCGGCTGCCCCTGACGGTCCGGGCTGATCGTCTGCCTGGCGGTGCCGCCGGCCGGGAGGGCGTCGATGGCGAGCCGCTTGGTGGCGATCGACCTGTCGATGATCGCGTCGTCCCGCACCCGGTAGGCATCCGGGTTCACGAGCCCGGAGACCAGAGCCTCGCCGAGGCCGAAACTGGACTCGACGGAGGCGACCCTCCGGTTGGACGTGAGGGGGTCAGCCGTGAACAGCACGCCGGCCGCCTGCGGAAACACCATCTCCTGCACGACGACGGCGAGGTGGACCAGGCGCTGGTCGATGCCGTTGCGCTGCCGGTAGGTGACGGCACGCTCGGTGAAGAGCGAGGCCCAGCACCGGCTCACGTGCGCGAGGATGGCCGCCGTACCTCGCACGTTCAGGTAGGTGTCCTGTTGGCCCGCGAAGGAGGCCGTCGCCAGGTCCTCCGCCGTGGCACTGGACCGGACGGCGTAGGCCGCGTCCGCACCGTGCTGGCGCAGGGCTCCGTCGATCGCCGTCACCACGTCGTCGGGAATCGCGATTCCTTCGATCCTCTGGCGGATCTCCGTGCTGAGGTCGCGGATCGCCTCCCGGTCGTCCGGCTCCAGGCGCGACAGCCGATCGAGGCGAGCCTCGATCGAGGGCGCCTCGGTCAGAACCCGTCGGAAGGCGTCGGTCGACACGCAGAAGCCAGCCGGTACGCGGATGCCGTCGATCCGCGACAGCGTCCCCAGACGGGCGCCCTTGCCTCCGACGGTCGCGATCTGGGTCTCGTCGACCTCGTCGAGACCCCACACGTAGCGGTCGGTCATCGTGTCACCTCGGCCCGGACGGCCCGCACGACAACTCGCGTCCTGAACAACACACGCACCTGGTGCCCCGATTCTTCGTTCGTTCCCGTCTCCGGCCGACGATTTTGCGGCACGATGGGGGTCTTGCGGCAAGGCACCCATTGCGATATACGTTGAAGTGGGAGCGGTTAGCGGTGGTGTTTTCCCCTGTTCCCGCTGCGAATGAAATCGCGAGAAGCGGCACGGTCCCCGTGTGGGAGGGGGCAGTCGTGACAGCGGCCACGCAGGTTCTGTTCGTCCAGGGCGCCGGCTCCGGGACGTACGACGGGTGGGACTGCAGAATGGTCGACAGCCTGCGGCGCGAGCTCGGTGACTCGTACGACGTCCGCTATCCGCGCCTGCCCGACGAGGGCGATCCGCGTTACGCCACCTGGAGCGCGGCCATTCGGCGGGAAATCGCGGCCCTGGACGACGGTGCCGTCGTCGTGGGCCATTCGGTGGGCGGGACGATCCTCATCCAGGCGCTCGCCGAGCGGCCACCGGAGCGCGAGCTGGCGCTGATCGCACTGATCGCCGCCCCCTTCGTCGGTGCGGGCGGCTGGCCCGGCGACGAGTTCGAGCTGCCGGGTGACCTTGGTGCCCGGCTGCCGCGGGGGGTGCCGGTGCGGGTGTTCCACGGCCTCCGGGACGAGACGGTGCCACTGTCGCACGCCGACCGGTACGCGGACGCGGTGCCACAGGCGCGGCTGTACCGGCTGCCTGGGCGCGATCACCAGCTCGACGACGACCTCGGCGAGGTGGCGACGGTGATCAGTCGCGACATCGCGCCGCCGCGCTGACAGCGCCTCGACGGTGGGCCGCCGGTGCTGCGGCGGACGTCACTTCGACGTGGTCGGCTAATGATATTAGCTGGTCGCGGTGGTCCGTCACCTGGGCGGTCCGGCGGTGCTGGTCGGCCACTCGATCTCCGGCGGAGCCGCCACCATCGCCGCCGTCCAGGCGCCCGAGTTGGTCAGCGGCATCGTCGAGCTGACGCCCTTCACGCGCAAGCAGTCGATCAAGCTGGGCGACCTGCGGGTCGCCCGTTTCCGCCAGGGCATGACCCGACTGCTCGGCACCGGCCTGTTCGGCAGTGTCGCGCTCTGGCGCAGCTACCTCGACGTCGCCTACCCGGGGAGGAGACCGGCCGACTGGGCCGCCCGCACGACCCGGATCGACGCCATGATGCGCGAGTCCGGACGGATGGCGGCGATGCGTAAGATGGGCCGTTCGGTGCCGGTCGACGCGGGGGCGCAACTCGGTAACGTCCGCTGTCCGGTCCTGATCGTCGAGGGGTCACTCGACCCGGACTGGGCCGATCCGCGGGCCGAGGGGGAGGCGATCGTGGCCGCGCTGCCGGCCGGGTGGGGTCGGCTCGAGGTCATCGAGGGCGCGGGTCACTACCCGCACGCGCAGTACCCCGACGAGACGGCGGCCCTGCTCCTCGCCTTCCTGGACGTGAACGCCCGCGCCTAGAGCCGGTACCGGTCAGGCCAGCAACTGTTCCCGCATCCGCGCGCCCAGGTTGATTCGTCCCACCGCGCGCGGGCCGGCCGGATCGTGCACGTCCAGGGTGTTGTTGCGACGCATGTGCGCACGGACCGGCGGTGGCAACCGGGGCGGGTCGTCCATCGCGGCGAGGACCTGCGCGGCGCTCGTGATCAGTCGATCGACGAACGCGGCGCCGTCGGTGTCCACCCGCACCCGGCCGTACTCCCAGCCGGCGGTGGTGAGGTCGAGCAGCTCGAACACGTGGGTCGCCAGCGGATTCGGGTCGGTCACCCGGTCGAGCCGGGCCGCCTGGCCGCCGACCACCGCGACGGCGGCGGCCACCTGCGCGTACGGGTGGAAGCCGCACGGCAACGCGAACAGTGGCCACCGCAGGCCGGGCCCGGCCTCCATCCACAGCGGCCGGTAGTTCCGCCGGTGCACCAGGAGCCGCCGGCCCGTCCGCCGGTGGATGTCCTGGGCCTGCGCCCGCAGATCCTCGTGTGCCTCGTCGGCGACCTGGCTCAGAATCCGGGCCGCCACCACCAGGCCGTCGTCGCCGCCCAACATCCCGGTGGCCGCTTCGACCTGCGCGGGAAACGGAACCCGTCCGTGCGTGCCGTATCCGTGCTGGAGGTCCCGCAGCAGCGCCCGCTGCCGCTCCGGGTCGAGTTGGACCCGCCCGCCGCCCAGCAACCGCTGGAGCCAACGCATGTCGCCTCGTTTCAGCAGAGCCGTCCCGAACCGTGGCAATGCTATGCGTCGGACGTTCCCCGGGTGTCGCAGGGGTGAGCACGGGGCGGCGTGTGCCGGCCGGACGACGCGCGGGTCGGTGCCCGCGGCCACGCCCAGCCGGCCACGCTCTGCCCCGCCTACCGGAGCCGGTCGCTCAGCTTCGGCTCCACCGCTGGTTGGCGGCGCCGTTGCAGTCCCAGATCTGGGCGCGCGTGCCATTCGCCGTACCGTTGCCCACCAGGTCCAGACAGCGGCCCGCGGCGACCGCCGTGATCGAGCCGTCGGCGTTGAAGCGCCACTGCTGGTTCGCCTGGCCGTGACAGTCCCAGATGATCACCGATGTCCCGTTGGCGGTGCCGGCGTTGTTGACGTCGAGGCACTTGCCTCCGTAGACCCGCAGCTCCTGAGCGCTGGTCGAGGTCCAGGACTGGTTGGCCTGGCCGTGGCAGTCCCAGATGATGGCAGTGGCGCCGTTGGTCTGGGACGCGCCGTTGACGTCCAGGCACCGCCCGGCGGACGTGTTGCGGATCGTCGACGTCGTGCTCGGCGGGGGCGTGCTCGGCGGAGGCGTGCTCGGCGGAGGCGTGCTTGGCGGGGGCATGCCGCCGCCGGTGACCAGGAACATCGCCGCGCCGTGTGCCGGCACCGACGCGCTGATCGTGCCGGTCGACGTCGAGGTGGTGTGGGACCACAGGTCGCGCACGGCGTACGAACCGGCGCTGCCGAGCCCCAGCGCGCTGGCCGTGGTGGAGATCATGGTCGTGCCGCTGCCGCGGTTGAGCAGGACGGTGGCCACCCCGCCGGTCGACATCGGCTTGCGCCAGACCTCCAGGTCACCGGAGTCACTGATCTTGCGGCCCTGCTGACCGCCCCAGTCCTGGTTGACGGCGATCACGTCGGTGTTGGTCAGGATCGTGCGGGTGGCCGCCGACATGGTGCGGATGTCGTTGCCCGCCAGCAGCGGGGCGTTCAGCAGCGCCCAGAGGCTGAAGTGGGCCCGGGATTCGGTGTCGGTGGGGCCGTTGCCGACCTCCAGCATGTCCGGGTCGTTCCACGCGCCCGGTCGGGCGTACGACTCCTTGCCGACCTGCTGGTCGAGGATGCCCATGATGGAGTTCCAGTTCCCACCGATGTCGCCGGTGGTACGCCAGGAGTTGCCCACCCCCGCGCCCCAGGTCCAGACGCTGTCCTGTCCCCAACTGCACAGGCTGTAGAGGATCGGCCGGTTGGTGGCCGCGAGCGCGTCCCGCATCGCGGTGTAGCGCTGCTGCGCGCTCCGACCGAGGTGGTCGCCGCAGTTGTCGTACTTGAGGTAGTCGATTCCCCAGGATGCCCAGAGGTTGGCGTCGCGTTGCTCGTAGTTGATGCTGGCCGGGTACCCGGCGCAGGTGAGGGTCCCGGCCGAGGAGTAGATGCCCAGCTTGAGGCCCTTGTCGTGGACGTAGTCGGCGAGCGCCTTGATGCCGCTCGGGAACTTCTGCGGATCGGCGACCAGATCGCCGCTGGCGTTGCGCTGCTTGGTCGACCAGCAGTCGTCGATGTTGACGTAGCGGTATCCGGCCGCGGCCATGCCGCTGGAGACCAACGCGTCGGCCGTCTGCCGAATGAGCGCCTCGTTCACGTTGCACCCGAACGAGTTCCAGTCGTTCCAGCCCATCTGTGGCGTGCGGGCCAGCCCGTTCTCCAACGCCTGCGCGGGCTGGGTGGTGGTGAGCACCACCGCGCCGCTGACCACCGCGGTGCCGAGGGCCGCCGCAAGGAGCGCGGGGAGCAGTAGGGCCATTCTTCGTCTGAGCACGTGCACTCCTTGCGGTGGTTGGCGGCGAGGGCCCGCTGCCGGTCCACAGGGAGCCAACGATATAGATCGAAGCGAATGTAACTCGTATGACATACCACCGCCACCGTCACCACGACGTACGTGCTCAACGGCATCCGGTACCAGCGTGAGGTGTTCGCCAGTGCCCCCGACTCGGTGATCGTGCTCCGGTTGACCGCCGACCGCGCCAACTCGATCACGTTCAACGCCACCTTCGACAGCCCGCAGCGGACGACGATGTCGAGCCCCGACGCCGCCACGATCGCGGTCGACGGCATCTCCGGCGCCATGGAGGGTGTCAACGGGTCGGTGCGTTTCCTCGCGCTGGCCAACGCCACCGCGACGGGCGGCACGGTCAGCAGCGCCGGCGGCACGCTGCGCGTCTCGGGCGCCACGAGCGTGACCGTCCTGATCTCGATCGGTTCCAGCTATGTCAACTACCGCACGATCAACGGCGACTACCAGGGCATCGCGCGTGCCCGCCTCAGCGCCGCCCGCGGGGCGAGCCTCGACCAGCTGCGCAGTCGCCATCTCGCCGACTACCAGGCCCTGTTCAACCGGGTGACCATCGACCTGGGGCGTACGGCCGCGGCCGACCAGCCGACCGACGTGCGGATCGCCCAGCACGCGAGCACGAACGATCCACAGTTCTCCGCCCTGCTGTTCCAGTTCGGGCGGTACCTGCTGATCTCTTCCTCGCGGCCGGGCACCCAGCCGGCGAACCTCCAGGGCATCTGGAACGACTCGATGACGCCGCCGTGGGACTCGAAGTACACCATCAACGCCAACCTGCCGATGAACTACTGGCCCGCCGACACCACGAACCTGGCCGAGTGTTTCCTGCCGGTCTTCGACATGATCAAGGACCTCACGGTCACCGGGGCGCGGGTCGCCCAGGCGCAGTACGGCGCGGGGGCTGGGTCACCCACCACAACACCGACGCGTGGCGGGGCGCCTCGGTCGTCGACGGGGCGTTGTGGGGCATGTGGCCGACCGGCGGCGCCTGGCTGGCCACCCTGATCTGGGAGCACTACCTGTTCACCGGCGACGCCGGTTTCCTCCAGGCCAACTACCCGGCGCTCAAGGGTGCCGCCCAGTTCTTCCTCGACACCCTGGTCGCCCACCCGACGCTCGGTTACCTGGTCACCAATCCGTCGAACTCGCCGGAGCTGCCGCACCACTCGAACGCCAGCGTCTGCGCGGGCCCCACCATGGACAACCAGATCCTGCGCGACCTGTTCGACGCCGCGGCCCGGGCCAGCGAGGTGCTGGGTGTGGACACCACGTTCCGCTCCCAGGTGCGCACGGCGAGGGATCGGCTGGCGCCGTCGCGTGTCGGCTCCCGCGGCAACGTCCAGGAGTGGCTCGCCGACTGGGTCGAGACCGAGCGGAACCACCGGCACGTGTCCCACCTGTACGGCCTGCATCCCAGCAACCAGATCACCAAGCGCGGCACCCCGCAGCTCTACGAGGCCGCACGTCGGACGCTGGAACTGCGCGGCGACGACGGGACCGGCTGGTCCCTGGCCTGGAAAATCAACTACTGGGCCCGCCTGGAGGACGGCGCCCGCGCCCACAAGCTCCTGAAGGATCTGGTACGCACCGACCGGCTCGCGCCGAACATGTTCGACCTGCACCCGCCGTTCCAGATCGACGGCAACTTCGGCGCGACCTCCGGTATCGCCGAGATGGTGCTGCACAGCCACAATGGTGAGCTGCACCTGCTCCCGGCGCTGCCGAGCGCCTGGCCCACCGGCCAGGTCGCGGGCCTGCGCGGCCGGGGCGGATACACCGTCGGCGTGGCCTGGACCAGCGGGCAGGCCGACGAGATCAGCGTCCGCGCCGACCGTGACGGGACCGTACGCCTCCGCGCCCGCCTCTTCACCGGATCCTTCACCCTCGTCGACGTCGCCGACGACAGCACGCCCAGCACCACCCGACCCGAGACGGACGTCGTCCAACTCGCCGTCCGCGCCGGTCACACCTACCGCGCGGCGCGGCCCGGTGTGACGCCGTCATCGACGCTGAGCACCACGCCCTCGCCGACCGTCTCGCCGACCCTGAGCCCGACACCGACACCGACACTGACGCCGACGCCGACGCCGACCCCGACCGTGTCGAGCACGCCCTCGCCGTCCGGTGCGCGGGCGACGTACACGGTGACGAACTCGTGGTCGGGCGGTTTCCAGGCCTCGGTCACTGTGACCGCCGGCGCGACGGCGATCCGTGGCTGGACGGTCTCTTGGACCTTCCCCAACGGGCAGGCGATCAGCCAGATCTGGGGTGGCACGCACACGCAGAGCGGCGCGAGCGTGCGGGTGACGAACGTCGACTACAACGGGTCGTTGCCGGCCGGTGGCTCCACCACGTTCGGCTTCCTCGCCACCGCGACGGGAACCAACAACCCGCCGACCGACATCACCTGCACGACCACCTGACCCGGCGCGCGTCGCGCTTCCGCCCGCCGTCGCCCCCACGTCGACGGCGGGCGGGGGCGTGCCGCTCGTCGCCGTGGATCTGCGCCGCCACCACCGCCGTTGAAGGCCCGCCGGCTACCGCGCCGCGTCGCCGTCCGTCCGCTGGACCCGCCTGCGCCACCGCTGGTGGCGCCAGACGGCGACCACGCAGGCCACGGCGACGAGCAGGGCGGCCGCGCCTCTCCAGGCGCGCTCGATGAACGGTCGTTCGGTGCCGAAGGCCGCTTCGCCGCTCGCCATGACCCACAGCCCCACCCACGCCCACTGCCAGCCGCGCGGCCAGGAGAAGGTGTCCGGCGAATCGGTGTACGCGCCGACGGCGATGACCGCAGCGCCGACGACGACGATCAGCGGTACGCCGACGCGCGTGACGAACTCCCAGAACGACACGTCCCGATCATCGCCGGTGGACGCACGGCGTACCAGAGCCGCGTGTCAGGAGACCGCGGCTCGCACCAGTTCGACGATCCGCTTCTCCACCTCCGGGCTCCACGTCCGCAGGGCGTACGACACCGGCCAGAGGTCGCCGTCGTCGAGGTTCGCCGCGTCCTGGAAGCCCAGTGTCGAGTACCGGTAGTTGAACTTGCCGGAGTCCTGGAAGAAGACGACGATCTTGTCGGCGGCGTTGGCGTACGCGGGCATCCCGTACCAGGTCTTCGGCGACAGCTCTGGCGCGGCGGTGGTCACCGCCATGTGCACGCGCTCCGCGAGCGCGCGGTCGTCGGGCGCCATCTGTGCGATCCGGTCGAGAACGGCCTGCAACCCGTCGGCCTTCTTGGCGCCCTTCTTGCCCTCGGCGCGCAGCTCGGCGGCACGCTCCTTCATCGCGGCGCGCTCCTCGGCGCTGAAGCCGTCGGACTCGGTGGTGGAGGACTTCGCGGACATGTCGGGCTCCCTCTCGCTCGTCATGGCGCGGCGTCGTGCCGGCCACCTGGGAAAAAAGGCTAGGCCGGGACGGTGCGCGGGTGCTTCTTGATTCCTGACCGGCTGGGCCGGGGTCGACCGGCCGGGGCGTCCGAGGCCGCTCGCCAAGCGCTTATGCTCGGAAACCGGAGCTGGGCGCGTCCCCGTCGGGGCAGGGATCGATTCGAGGGGGCGTATGAACATCGGGGAGATCGCCCGGCGGGCGGGGGTGTCCCGCAGCACGGTGTCGTACGTGTTGAGCGGCAAGCGAACGGTGTCGGAGGCGACCCGGCAGCGGATCCAGGCGGTCATCGACGAGCTGGACTACCGGCCGAACGCCAGCGCCCGGGCCCTGAAGGAGGGGCGTACCCGCACCCTCGGGTTGGTGATCCCGCCAGCGAGTCAGCGGCTGACCGACATGCAGTTGGGTTTCGTCGCCAGCGTGGTCGAGGCCGCCGCCCGCCACGACCTCGATGTGCTGCTGTCCCCGTCGGGGGGTGACCACGACCGCTCGTTCGAGCGGATCGTCTCCGGGCGTCGCGTCGACGGCGTCCTGCTGATGGAGATCCGGTTGGAGGACGACCGGGTGACGCGACTGACCCGCACGGGCCTGCCGTTCGTCACGATCGGCCGGACGGCCGAGGCGCACGGCATGAGCTGGGTCGACATCGACTACGCCGGGTTGATCGCGCGCTGTGTGCACCACCTGGCCGACCTGGGGCACCGGCACGTGGCGCTGGTCAACCGCTCTGCCGAGTTGGTGGCGGCCGGATACGGCCCCAGCCATCGTGCCCTGGCCGGTTTCCAGGCGGCGGTGGCGGAACGGGGCCTCGCCGGCGTCGACGTGTGCTGCGGCGACGACTCCGCCTCCGGCGAGGCGTGCGTGGAGCAGTTGCTGGTTACGCATCCGGAGGTCACGGCGGTGGCCACCATCAACGAGGCGGCACTGCCCGGGATGCAGCGCGCGCTGACCGGCGCCGGGCTGTCCGTACCGGCGGACTTCTCCGTCACCGGGGTCGCCGCCCAGCACTGGGCGGAGGACTTCCGCCCGCCGCTGACGGCCGCGGACGTACCCATGCGGGACATGGGTGCCGAGGCGGTGGCGCTGCTGCTGGAGAGCATCGCGGCCCCCGGCAGCGTGCCCCGGCATCGCCTGTACAGCCCGCCCATCTCGTTGCGTTCCAGCACGGGCCCGGTCCGGGCCCGCTGATCGCCGCCGCCGCCACGGGTCCCGCGGCGGCGGCGGCGCGACCGCGCCGGCCGGTCGCGCACCGCCCCGGCTACCGCCCGGCTGCCCGGCGTTCCTGGTGCGCGGCGGCGAGGATGAGGTAGCTGCTGGCGGTCCAGGTGTACGCGCGGTCGCGCAGCCCGGCGCCGGTCTCGGCGTCGAAGTTCTCCGCGAAACCCGACTTCTCGCAGAGCGCGAGGAAGCGCTGGCTGATGTCGTCGGCGATCCCGGTGTGCCCGGCCCGCCGCAGGCCGTCCTCGACCAGCACGGTGGAGGGCGCCCAGATTGGGCCCCGCCAGTATCCGTCGGCGACGTAGTGGGCCGAGTCCGTCGGCTCGGTGGCCAATCCGTGGGTGGTGAGGTGGGTCTCGACTCCCCGGGCCAGCGCGTCGGCGATCGGGGCGGGCAGGTCGGCGCCGAGCGCGATGGGCATCAGGTCGAGCAGGCTACGGCTGGTCCGCCGCTGGCCGGTGTGCGGGCTGCGGGCGGTGAAGCGCTCACCGTCCCACAGGTCCCGGAGCATCGCCGTACGGATCAGGCCGGCCTCCCGGGACCACCGGTCGGCCGGTTCACCCAGCTCGGTGGCGAGGTCGGCCAGGCAGTCCAGCTGCGAGACGAGGAACGCGGCCAGGTCGGCGGTCTGCACGACCCGGCCGTCGTCGAACGTGGTGGCGTTGTCCCAGCCGCTGTCGTTGCCGTGCTGGTAGTGCGGCAGGTCCTGGCCGGGGGCGCGGCGCGCGTCCAGCCAGAACCCGGTCCAGCGGGCCAGCCGGTCGTACGTCTGCGCGAGCGCCGCCCGGTCCGGTGGGTGGGGGAGGCGTCGGCGCAGGTGCCGCAGCGCCCAGCCGTGGATGGGCGGTTTGACGTAGTTGTGCAGGACCTCGGAGTGGGTGACCGAGTCGGGGAGGGCACCAGCGGCGTCCTGGTGGTCGAAGGGTAGGTGGAACTGGTGCCAGGCCAGCTCGGGATCGCCGGACGCCAGGGCGATCGCGTTGAAGCAGTGGTCCCAGCTCCACACCTTGTCCATCCAGTGCTTGGACATCAGGACGGCGGGCCGGGTGACGAAGCCCGCCGGGTCGACCGTGGCGGACCACAGCACGTACGCGGCCAGCTCGGCGGCCGAGGTGTCCTCTCCGCGCCACGGCGCGACAGCGTCGACGAACGCGGCGAACTCGGCGCTCCGGTTCCGGCACACCTGGTCGAAGGCGACGGCTGTGGCGTAGGGCCGCCGTGCGGTGGCGTACTCCTCGATGGCGATCTCCCAGGGCTCGTCACCGGCGAGGTCCAGGGACCGGTCGGCGGTGCCGAGCGCCTCGACGCCGTCGACGCGGCGCAGCGCGCCGGCGAGCATCGTGATCCGGTAGCGACGCCCGGTCTCGTACGAGGTGAACACGTGCGAGCCGTCGACCGGGTCGAGATAGAGGTAGGTGCCGCTGAACGGCGTGAGCGTGCCCGCCGCCGCCGCTATCCGCAGGCCGAGCTGCCGGCCCCGGAGCCGCAGGGTGTCCGGTCCGTCGAAGACGGCCTCGATTCGACCGGGACCGGCATGCCAGGTCAGCAGCGCGGGCGTGGCGACGACCGTGGTGTCCGGGACCGTGGGGGAGAGGCGTAGCACCGGGTGCAGCCCGGTCTGGTGCGACACCAGGTGCAGGTCGTCGGCGTACGTCTTCTCGGCGACCACGGGGGAGATGTTGAGCCAGGATCCTCGGTAGCTGAAGGGGATGTCCTGGATTCCGAACTCCGGACCGGACGGGGCGACGGTCATGGGTGGCGGCTGCCTTTCTGTGGTGCGGGTGGTCAGTCCTTGACGGCGCCAGCGGTCACGCCCATCGAGACGTACCGCTGGGCCAGGATCAGCAGGACGGCTGCGGGGACGGAGGCGACGACAGCGGTGGCCATGATGGCGTTCCACTGCTGGTTGTTGTTGCCGATGTAGTGGTAGATGCCGAGGGTGATCGGCTGGTGGTCACCGCCACCGGCGAGGGTCGAGGCGAAGATGAAGTCCGACCAGGACCACAGGAACGCGAACAGCGACACCGTGACGATCGAGTTGCGGCTGACCGGCAGCACGATCGACCAGAACGTGCGCAGCCGACCCGCGCCGTCGACCACGGCGGCCTGGAGTAGCTCGTCGGGAATGCCGGACATGAACGCCGTGAAGATCAGTACGGCGAACGGCACCGCGAGCGTGGTGTCGGCCAGGATCAGGCCGGGCAGCGTGTTGAGGACGCCGAGGGTGAGGTAGATGGCGTAGAAGCCCATCGCCATGATGATTCCGGGGATCATCTGGGCGATCAGCAGCAGAAAGCTCAGCGCCGGGCCGCCGGGTGGCCGCAGCTTCGCGAGCGCGTAGCCGGCGGGGGCGGCGAGCGCCACCGTCAGCGCCACCGTCCCGAGCCCGACCACGAAGCTGGTGCCCAGGTAGGGCAGTTGCTGGTCGAGGACGGTCCGGTAGCCGTCCAGCGTGCCGTTGGTCGGAAACAGGTGCGGCGGGCTGGCCCGCATGCCCTGGTCCCGGGTGAACGACACGTTGATCATCCAGTAGACGGGGAAGAGCATCAGCCCGGTCAGGACCAGGCCGACGAGGGTCTTCCACCAAGCCCGGCGCGGTGACGTGATCATCGTAGGTGCTGCTTCCGTTGGAACCGGATGTAGAAGAGCCCGGCGATCAGCGCCAGCACGATGAGCAGGTTGCCGACGGCCGCGCCCGGCCCGAACTCGGGCAGCAGGTTGCCGAAACCGAGACGGTACGACCAGGTGGCGAGCGTGGCCGAGGAGCCTGTCGGGCCGCCCCTGGTCATGATCCAAATGATGTCGAAGACCTTGAGCGTGTAGATCAGTCCCAGCAGCAGCGTGATCGCGGAGACCGGGCGCAGCAGCGGGAACGTGATCGACCAGAACCGTTGCCAGCCGGTCGCGCCGTCGAGCGCGGACGCCTCGTACACCTCGAGCGGGATCGCCTGAAGGCCGCTGTAGAGCACCACCAGGTTGAAGGGGATGCCGATCCAGATGTTGGCGATGATCACCGAGGTGAGCGACCAGGTCGGCGAGGTGAGCCAGTTGACCGGGTCGATCCCGACGACGCCGAGCGCGGCGTTGACCAGGCCCGAGTCGCTGTTGAGCAGCCACGACCAGGTCGAGGCGGACACGATCAGCGGCAGCAGCCACGGCACGAGGATCAGCGCCCGCAGGGTGCCCGACAGCGGGAAGTGCTGGCGGAAGAAGAGCGCCAGGGCCATGCCGATGCCGAACTGGAAGACGAGCGACGCGCCGGTGAACACCAGGGTGTGCGTGAACGTCGGCCAGAAGGCCGGGTCGGTCAGGACGGTGCGGTAGTTGTCCAGGCCGGCGAAGGGCGCGCCACCCTGCACGAACGACCGGACGGTGTACTCGCGCAGGCTCAGCTCGACGTTGCGATAGAGCGGGTAGGCGTAGAAGGCCAGCAGGTAGACGACCGTCGGTGCCAGGAAGCCCCACGCCAGCCATCGTCCGGGCCGGCGGGTGCGAGGCGCGGCAGGCCCGGGTGGGGCGGCGTCGGCCGCCCCACCGTGGCCTCGCGTGGTACTGGAGGTCTGCGTCGTGGGGGTCATGTCGTCGATTCGGCGCGCTTACTTGCTCGCGGCCGTGGCCTGGGCACCGGCCAGCGCCTCCTGCGGCGACTTTCCGCCGCTCAGGGCCGCCTGCACGGCGGTCCACAGGGGTTCGGAGATCTTCGGGTACTTCGTGCCGAGGTTGTCGCCGGTGCGACCCTTCGCCGCCCGGACCGCCTCGACCCAGACCTTGAGCTTGGGATTCTCGGCGGCCTGCCGGTCCTGAACGGCGGCCACCGGCGCGACGTAGGAGAGCGTGGTGTCCGTGGTCAGGAGGTTGTCGGCGCTGGTCAGGCAGGTGACGAGCTTCTGCGACGTGGCGTACCGGCCGGTTTTCTTCTGCACCGGGATCGAGACGAACTCGCCACCGGTCGGCGCCGGGGCCGGCCCACCGGCGCTGGCCGGGATCGCGATGGTGCCGTACGGGAAGCCGAGCTTCTCCGCGTTGGCGAGCTGCCAGGTGCCGTTCTCGGCGAACGCGAAGTCGCCGGTGGCGAACTCCTGCCAACTCGTGGTCTGGGTGTTGTTGATGACGGAGTTCGGAGCGAGGCCCTGCTTGAGCCAGTCCGTCCACAGGGCCAGCGCGGAGACCGCCTGCGGCGAGTCGAGGCTGGTCAGCTGTGCGCCCGATCCCCAGAACCAGGGCAGGAACTGGAAGCTGCCCTCCTCGGTGCCGATCGCGGAGAAGGTGATGCCCTTCTTGCCCTTGGCCTTGACCTTCGTCAGCGCCGTGGTCAGCGACGTCCAGTCCTTGACCGAGGCCGGGTCGACGCCGGCGGCGGTCAGCAGGTCCTTGTTGTAGTAGAGCGCGAGGGTGTTGGCCCCGATCGGCACCCCGTACGTCTTGCCCGCGCTCTGGCCGGCGCCGAGCAGGTTCTTCTCCATGCTCGAGGTGTCCAGCTTGTTCTCCTCGGTGGTGGTGAGCGCGCCGGCCTCGGCCAGGGTCGAGATGACTGGGTTGTCGACGATCAACACGTCCGGCGAGTTGCCCTGCTGGGCGGCGAGCAGCGCCTTGTTGGTCAGGTCGGTGGTGTCGTAGCCGGTCCGCTCGACGGTCACGCCCGCCGAGGTTCCGCACTTCTTGAGCAGGGCCACCCAGTCCGAGTCGTCGGCGAACTGCGGGTACGGGTCCCAGACCAGGTAGGCGCCGCCATCGCCGCCGGAGTCCCCGGACGACGACGAGCAGGCGCCCGTGGCGACGGCGGCGAGTGCTATCACGGCGACGGCGGCCAGTCGCCGCCGTCGGTTGAGTCGTGTCATGTGCTGCCTCACTTCAACTCGATCGTGTGGTGGGGTGTCGTGGGTTGACCGTCGCGGGTCGGAGCACGTCCGACCATGAGGCGAACCGATTCGACGAAACGGTTCGCCCGAAGATAGGACCGTCCGCGCTCGGTGGTCAAGGGTGGTTGCCTCGCCCGTCAGGTAGCGCTGGGAAACGCCCGCTTCACCGGATCGTCACTTCATTGACATGAGTGAGTCTCCGACCTACGATCCGAGCGAATCGATTCGCAAGCGCAGCCCTCCGGAGAGCGTCCCCCGCGCCCCACCAAGGAGCCGCCCGTGAAAACCCCGTCCCGCAGCAGGCCCGGCCGAGCGCACGCGCTCGTCGCCCGACTCGTCGTCGGCCTGCTCGCCGCCACCACGGCTGTCACCGTCGCCGCGTCCCCCGCCCAGGCCGCCGACGAGTCGATATTGACCAGTAACCCAAAGGTGCCGTGGTTAGCCGGCTGCGTAGCGGACTTCTGGCTTGCCGAACAAGGCTTTCACGATGTTGGGTTGGTTCTGCCTGCGGCGCAGGTGTGATGCGGCTGCGGCGGCGAGTTCGGTCGGGTTGG
>NZ_JBNCKT010000004.1:71581-133545 GCF_049841675.1 Micromonospora sp. DT4 | reverse complement strand
AACTGGCACACCAACCAGCCAGTCCTACGGTCCCTGACCGCATACGACCACTGACCCCCTTGGAATAGATCGTCTAGTGGTCGCCGTCGCCCGGGTTGATCCGCGTCCGGGTGCCGCCGAGCTGAGTACCTCACGTCAACTCGGGTGCCCGGACCGGGCGGGTAAGGAGGGTACGGCTGGGGAAGATGAGGCGTCGTGCCCATGCCGGGGTGGGGCCTTCGCCCGATGAGTTTCTCCCCGGAGACGGCCAGCGTGCACGTCTCGCGCATCATCGCCAAGCTGGACGTGACCAACCGGGGCGAGGCCGCCGCGCTGGCCCACCGCCTCGGCCTGCTCGCCGTTCCGGCGTCCCGGCTTCCGGCGTCCCGGCGTCCCGCCGAGCCCGGCGTCCCGGCGTCCCGGCATCCCGCCCTCAGGCGCGCGGCAGGTAGATCCGCCAGCCGTCGACGGTCACCAGGTCGAGGGCGTCCGGGCCCGCGCCGAGTCGCCCATCGAGCCGGGCCGCCAGCGGTGACCCGGCGGGAGCCACCCAGGCGGGCGCCCCCGCGCGCTCCACCTCGCGGCGGTACGCGGGGTAGCGGTCGAAGCCGGGGCGCAAGTTGTCGTCCACGACCGCGCAGACCACCTCCTCCGCGGTGGCGAAGGTGAGGCGGTTGCAGGTCCAGTAGCCGGCGCGCACCTGTCGTACGCCGAGGTGACGCAGCGTGGCCACCAGCTCGGCGTGCCGGGCCTCGTCGGCCCGGTTCGCCGGCGTCGTCCGCGCCGCCTGCGCCGTGGCGTAGGCGGCGGTGAGCAGCGTGGCGGCCAGGATGACCAGCGCGACCGGCCGGGCCGCTGTCCACCCCGGCCGGGACCAGGCCAGCGTCCAGACCGGCCAGAGCAGCGCCGGCACGGAGATGAGCAGCGTCGACAGGTACCGCGAACTCTCCGCCGGGGTCAGGCCGGAGGAACTGCTCACGGTGTACGCGACGAGGGTCGCCACCGCCGCCAGCACGAGGGCGAGCCGCACCGCTCCCGTGACCCGGGGCGACACATCGTCGGAGCCGGCCGAGGCGGGTGGGCGGCGCAGGGTCCGCCAGGCCGTGCCGGCCGCGACGGCCAGCACCACCGGCAGCGCGTACGCCCACCACAGTTGCCAGGTGGCGCAGGAGCCGGGCCCGCAGAAGCCCATGCCCAGCGGCGGCCCGAGCAGCAGCCCGCCGTGCAGCCGAGCCCCCCATTCGGCGCTCGCGTCGGCGCCACCCGCGGCGAGCACCGCGCTCACCGGGTTGCGGCCGGTCAGCAGGCTGTGCGCCAGCAGCGGGGCGGCTCCCAGCACGGCGGCGGCCCCGACGAGCACGCCGGCCCGACCGCACAGCTCCCGGTGGCGGAACCCGACCAGCACTGTGCCGGTCGCCACGACGTACGGCAGCACCAGCGGGTCCACCCAGAGCATCAGGCCGGCCAGGAACCCCCAGGCGGCCCAGCGCGCGAGTCGCCACTCGGGTCGGCCGGCGGCCAGGTCCACGGCGAGCAGGGCGAGCGCCACCCCGACGGCGTTCATCTCGGGGTAGCCACCGCCGGCGATCAGCTGGTTCTTGACGACCCGGTCGGCGCCGAGGGCGAGCAGGACGACCACCAGCAGGCCGAACCAGCGGTCCCCGGTCAGCCGCAGCGTCAGCCGCCAGGCCAGCAGCAGGAACAGCGCGTACAGCGTCAGCGTGGGCAGACGCAGACCGAACAGGGACGGGCCGGCGAGCGCGAACACCGGCGCGGCCAGGTACGCCTCCAGTGTGCCCATGTACTGCTGGCCGTAGAACCAGACCGGGAAGCCCTCGCTCCTGGCGATGTGCAGCGCGGCCAGCCCCATCGTGGCCTCGTCGCTGTTCGTCGGGGGAGTCACGTGGGCCACCAGCCAGAGCCGGTAGCCGATGCCGCCGAGCAGGGCCAGCCCGGTGAGCCAACCGACCGGTGCGAGGCGAGCGCCGGGCCGCGGACGCGGACGATCCGCGCTGCGCGGCTTGTCGCGTACCCCGGCGGTCATCGCACGATCATGACACCCGGACGCCGCACGGTCCGTGCGGCGTTGTCGGCGGGTCAGCCGGCGGCGGCGACCGTGGTGGCGGCGCGGGCGTCGAGCGCCTGCTGGTAGAGCCGGCCCGCGCGGTACGACGAGCGCACCAGCGGCCCGCTCATCACCCCGGCGAAGCCGATCTCCTCGGCCTCCTCGCGCAGCTCCACGAACTCCTCCGGCTTGACCCAGCGGGTCACCGGGTGGTGTCGGGGGGAGGGGCGCAGGTACTGCGTGATGGTGATCAGCTCGCAGCCCGCCTCGTGCAGGTCGCGCAGCGCCTGCGAGACCTCGGCCCGCTCCTCGCCCATGCCCAGGATGAGGTTGCTCTTGGTGACCAGGCCGTCGGCGCGGGCCTGCCGGATCACGTCCAGCGAGCGGTCGTAGCGGAACGCCGGCCGGATGCGCTTGAAGATGCGCGGCACGGTCTCCACGTTGTGCGCCAGCACCTCGGGGCGGGAGCCGAAGACCTCGGCCAACTGCTCGGGGACGGCGTTGAAGTCGGGAATCAGCAGCTCGACGCCGCAGCCGGGCTGCAGGGCGTGGATCTGCCGGACGGTCTCGGCGTACAGCCACGCCCCACCGTCGGGAAGGTCGTCGCGGGCGACACCGGTGATGGTCGCGTAGCGCAGCCCCATCGAGACGACCGACTCGGCGACCCGGCGCGGCTCGTCGGCGTCGAACTCGGCGGGCTTGCCGGTGTCGATCTGGCAGAAGTCGCACCGCCGGGTGCACTGGTCGCCGCCGATGAGGAAGGTGGCCTCCCGGTCCTCCCAACACTCGTAGATGTTGGGGCAGCCGGCCTCCTGGCAGACGGTGTGCAGCCCCTCACGCGAGACGAGCCCGCGTAGCTGGGTGTACTCCGGGCCCATCTTGGCCTTGACCTTGATCCACGGTGGTTTGCGCTCGATCGGCGTCTCGGCGTTGCGCGCCTCGATCCGCAGCAGGCGACGCCCCTCGGGGGCGGCCGTTGCGGTACGCGCTGCCTGGCCGGTCGTCGGCGCGGAGTGCTCGATCGTCACGAAAACGAGCCTACGCCGGATGGTGGCCGTCTATGTGCGTCAGGCGACCGGCGTCACGCCACTGATGTTGTGACGCCTAACACCGGTGCGCCGAAACCGGCGTCACACGGCTGGACGACATCAGCTCCAAAGGACGCGAGGTAGACCCCCGGTCCCCGCCGAGCAGCCCGAACCGGTCGCGCTTCAGACCTGGATGCGCGGGTCAGACCGCGATGAGGGTGGCGAGGCGGCGCTCGACCACCGGCAGCACGTCGGCGACGCTGATCGGGCGACCCAGCTCGGCGGTGAGCGACGTGACGCCCGCGTCGCGGATGCCGCAGGGCACGATCCGGTCGAAGTACGTCAGGTCGCAGTCACAGTTGATCGAGAAGCCGTGCAGGGTGACGCCCCGGGCGACCCGGATGCCGATGGCGGCGACCTTGCGGGCCGGCCCCCGGTTGTCCTCGGGCACCCAGACTCCGCTGCGCCCCTCCACCCGGCCGGCGGTCAGGCCGAACTCGGCGCACACGTCGATGAGCAGGTCTTCCGTCCGGCGGACGTAGGCCACGACGTCCACCGGGTCGGGCAGCCGCAGGATCGGGTAGCCGACGAGCTGACCCGGACCGTGCCAGGTGATCTTGCCGCCACGGTCGACGTCGACGACGGGGGTGCCGTCCATGGGGCGGTCCCACGGTTCGGTGCGCTTGCCGGCGGTGTAGACGCTCGGGTGCTCCAGCAGCAGCACCGTGTCGCCGCGCTCGCCGGCCACCACCGACTCGTGCAGGCGCCGCTGCTCGTCCCAGGCAGCCTGGTAGTCGAGCAGGCCGGCGCGGACGGCCGTCAGGCCGGAGGTCGTCGTCGTCACGGCATCAAGCCTAGTCCCGTGCACGGCTCCGATCCCTGGTGAGACGTCTCACCAGGGATCGGTCAGCCCGGTGGGACGCGCCAGAGCCAAACGTCGTCGACCCGCTGCGGCTCGCCGAACAGCGCGGTGGCGGTACGTCGGACCGTCGCCTCGTCGACCTCGAACTTCGCGCCGTGCACCGCGTCGGCGAGGACCAGCGTCTCGATCCGCCAGTGCCGAAGGTCGGAGCGGACCTCCTGCCTCGTGCCGTCGGTGATGATCGGCATCAGCCCGGTGCGGCCGGCCTGGTCCATGAGCGCGCTCAGGGTGCGTGGCACTGGTCCGATCCTGCCGCGCCCGTCCGGCCCGCCCGGGCCGAGGAAGAAGCCGGCGGGAATGGCGAACTCGCCCTGCCGGTGCGACAGGGCGTACGCCTGCCACCGCTGGCCGTCCGGATAGATGTCCACGGTCAGCGGCAACGGGGTCAACGTGTTGCCGTCGGAGACGTACTGCCGCCAGGCGCCGGACGTGATGAAGCGCGGGATGGGCTCCCGTTCGCGGGTCAGCAACGGGGTGGGCAGCAGCGGCACGAGGGCCGCCGCGAACCCGATCACCCAGGCCAGCTCCGTGGGGCGGTACCGGGGTGGCGCGGCGCGAAGCTGATCGATGGCGTACGCCAGCAGCACCCCGATCACCGGGGCTACCACCAGGGCCAGCCGGGCCGGCAGCGCGGCATTCACCACCGGCAACTGGCCGAGGACGTCGAACGGCATGGGCAGGTCGGTGCGCCGTCCGTCGACCTTCGCCACCGGCCCGAAGGAGAGCACCGTGAAGATCAGCGCGACGACGCCCAGCGCCCAGAGGACGGCCCGGCGGCCGGCGTCGGCCCACCGCCAGAGCGCGACGAAGCAGATCACGGTGAGCACCAGCAGCGGGATGCCGAAGAACGAGTTCTCCTCGGTCGGGTTCGGCGCCAGCGCGGTGCCCAGCCCGGCCTCCCCGGCCAGCGAGCGGCGCGGGAACGCGGTGAAGGCGGCGATGTCCTCCGAGTGGATCACCGGGTCGAAGCCGGTGCCGTGGAACCGCTGCGGCCCCGCGAAGTGCAACCACAGCGGGTACGACAGCAGCACGCCGGCCACCACCGCTGTCACGCCGAGCCCACGGACGAAGGTGGGCAGCGCGGCGCGGGCCTCGGCGCGGTGGGCCGGGTGCAGCGCCCAGACGGCGACGAACACGCCGAGCGCGAGAGTGGCGAAGAACAGGCCCTCGGCGGCGATCGAGAAGGCCGCCGCGACGAGCAGGCCGAGGATCACCCCGTCGCGCAGCCAGCGCCCGGGGCGGCGCAGCGCGAACAGCCGCCAGATCAGCAACGGCACCAGCCAGCCGGCGGTCCAGTTCAGGTGGGCGTTGGCGTGCGAGACCATGCCGGGGGAGTAGGCGATGAAGAGGCCACCGACGCCAGCGGCGAGGCGGCTGCGCACCAGGTGCCGCGAGAGCAGCCAGTACCAGGCCAGCGCGGTGGCGAAGAGGTTCAGGGTGAGGATCACGAGGAACGTCGCCGGCGGCCCGACGAGGTACGTGAGCGGGGCGAAGACCACCGCGTACACCGTGATCGAGGTGTTGACCGCGAGGTTCACGCCGTCCGGGACGTTGATCAGGTAGGTGAAGAAGGGGTTCTCCCCGTGGGTGACCGCGTGCCCGCCGAAGGCGAGCAGCCACTCGAAGAGCGCCTGGTCGCTGGAGTTGACGGTGATCGTGCGGGCGTTCGGGTCCCGCCACAGACCGCTGGTCACCCAGACGGCGAGCGCGAGCGCCACCAGCACGACGATCAGGTCGGCCCGGCGGTCCCGGAGGGCGCGCGGCGGCGACGCGGGTGCGGGCCCGGTGGCCAGCGACGGGGAGGACGGCACGCAGCGGACGTTACCAATCGGACCTGGACGAGCCGGTCAGACCGGCGGTTGTCGTCGGTTCCCGTGCCGCCGTGGCGGGGGCGATCACCCTCGCCACGCCCGCCCAGGCCGCCAGCCTCACCCAGGTCACCGGGTTAGGCTCCAATCCGGGCAACCTCGCCATGTACGCCTACCGGCCGGACAACCTGCCGGCCAACTCCCCGGCCTCTCGGCGGAGGGGGCGATGAGCGCGGTCATGCTCGCGACGTACCCGGACGTCTTCGCCGCCGGATCGATCATCGCGGGCATCCCGTACCGCTGCGCCACCAGCGTGGTCAACGCGTTCAGCTGCATGAACCCGGGTACGGACAAGACGGCGGCGGCCTGGGGCGACCTGGTCCGTGGCGCCTACTCCGGCTACACCCGCCCCCAACTACTGGGTAATCGGCTGCTGACCTCCCATCCCTGGTAGCTGGCCCCCATTGATCATGGAGTTATTGCCCCGACACGCCGAGGTGGCGGGCAATAACTCCATGATCAACCCGCCTTGTCAGCCCTGCAGGGCTGCCGACAGGGCTGCGGGGAGGGTGGGGTGCTGGTAAGGGTAGGCGGCGTTCGACAGCACGCCGGGGAGCACCCGGGTGCTCGTCAGGGCCTCGTGGGAGAAGCCGCCGAGCGCCACCTTGAGGGCCAGGGCGGGGATCGGGATGATCGCCGGGCGATGCAGCTGCCGGGCCAGCTCGCGGGTGAACTCGGCATTCGTCACCGGGTTCGGGCTCACCACGTTGACCGGGCCGGCGATCTCGTCATCGGCCAGCAGGAAGTCGACCGCGTCCAGCCAGTCCTGCATGGAGATCCACGGCAACCACTGCCGGCCACTGCCCAGGCGCCCGGCGATGCCCAGCTTGAACGGCAGCAACTGCGGCTTGAGCAGCCCACCGTCGCGGTGCAGGGGCAGGCCGGTGCGCAGCCGCACCACGCGTACCCCGGCGTCCTCCGCCGGTCGGGTCGCGGCCTCCCACACCCGGCAGACGTCGGCCAGGAAACTCTCGCCGGCGGGCGCGTCCTCCTCGATCACCCGGTCGCCCGTGTTGCCGTACCAGCCGACCGCCGACGAGTTGAGCAGCGTCCGAGGTCGGTCGCCGGCGGCCAGCCCGGCGATGGTCGTCGCGAGCGTGGTCGTGCTGTCCACCCGGCTGGTGCGGATCAACCGTCGGTAGTCGTCGTTCCAGCGCTTGTCGCCGACGCCCGCGCCGGCCAGGTTGACCACCGCGTCCGTCTCGGCGACCACGGTCGGGTCGAGCTGGCCGGCCGCCGGGTCCCACTGCCGCTCCTGCGGGTCGCGCGGCGCGCGGCGCACGAGCCGGGTGACCTGGTGCCCGTCGGCGGCGAGCCGGTCGCCCAGCCGGGTGCCGAGGAAGCCGGACGCGCCGGCCATGAGGATCCGCATGCCGTCATCTTCGTCGAAAACCCCCTCCCCGGACGCGCCCCGCCCCCACTCCGCGTCGATCTTGCACCTTTTGGTGTCGTTATGTCAGGCAAGGCCCGTTTCATCGCCACAGAAAGTGCAAGATCGACGAGATGAGGTCAGGGGCGTAGGTCGGTGAGGAGGTTCTCCACCTCCGGGTACACGTCGGCGGGGAGGGGGCCCAGCGTCAGGGTGGTCAGGTTCTCGTCGGGTGCATGTACATCCCATGCCGTCCCCGCGCCTCCATGCCCTCGGCGGCCTTCCTGCCGGATACACCGCGACGCTGTCCGCAGTCTAGACCGGCGTTGTTACGGGGTGGTCGGCTCGTCGGGCTCCCGGAGGTCGTGCCAGCGCGCACGCCAGGCGGCCTCGTGCGCCTCGTGCGTCGTCCGTTCCTGGAACACGGCGGCCCGCAGCGCGTGCCGGGAGTCCGACATCACCAGCACCTCGACGGCGACGAGCCCGACGCAGATCACGGTGGCCAGGGTGAGCGCGCCCAGCACCGGCAGGTGCGGACCGATCGGCAGCGCCGCCGTGAGCGCCACGATGACACCCACGCGGGTCCAGGTGACGGTGTGCAGGGTCCGTAACTGGAACAGCATGTTGACGGCGAAGTAGGTGATCAGACCGCCGAAGAGCATCGGCATGGTCGGCCCGTCGATCTTCTCCGCGATACCGCCGGCCGGGTCGGTGATCTTGTGCAGGAGCTCCTCGTTGCCGATCGAGAACAGGATCACCCCGGCGATCATCGGTAGGTAGAGGTACGCGTACGCGTCGCGGGCCATCGCCACCCGGGGAGCGCCCTCGGCCGCGTGCAGCGCGATCCGGGCGGCGGGCCCGACGAAGTCGAAGTGCGCCCACCAGAGGGCTGCGGTGATCACGATGCCGAGCGCGGCGGCGGCCACCGCCGGCCAGGTGACGGGTTTGCCGAGCAGGTTGCCGCCCACCCCGGTGGAGATGATCGACTCGCCCAGCGCGATGATCAGGATGAGGTCGTAGCGCTCGGTCCAGTGCTCCGCGCTGGTCACCCCCCAGCCCCAGGTGCCGACGATGAAGCCGGTGGCGTACTGCACCACCACCACGGCGACCCACAGCCCGTCGCGGACCAGGGCGGCCCGGTCGGAGTCGGTGATCTGCGGCGGGATCAGCGCGGCGGCCAGCAGCAGCACGATGCTCACCGCCAGCTCCGGGGCGAACCGTCGGAGCTGGCGCCGCTCCTGCGGGCTGTCCCGCACCACGTGCTGGTACAGGAACATGTGCACGGCCCGGACCACGACGTAGCTGATGGCCACCAGCATCGGGCCGGCGGCGCTGCCCTTCGGGTCGCTGAACGCCTGCGGCAGCCCCAGCGCGAACGCGAACAGCGCGACCATCGAGATCACCATGAGCGCCGGTACGTAGCCCTCGCCGAGCCGTACCCGGGTGGCGACCAGGCTGTGCACCACCCAGATCCACCAGAGCACGGCGAGCACCAGGGCGGCGTGCAGCAGTTGGCGACCGGAGATGTTCGCGGCCGTCGCGCGGGTGATGATGAAGAAGGAGAAGACGAAGACCAGGTCGAAGAAGACCTCGAACTTGTCCACCCGTGCGCCGGGCGCGATGGGGACGGCCGGTCCCAGTTGTCCACGCCGCCGGTAGCCGCCCACAGTCCCACTCTGGCAGCGTGTGGCCTGGTCGGAGGACGGAACGGGTCAGCCCGCGTCGTGGGACCGCAGGCCGTCCACCAGCAGGTCGAACAGCCGGTCGGCCTGGTCGCGCTCGCCGGCGGCCAGGGAGATCCCACTGAGACCGGCCAGAACGTCACCGGCGGCGACGTCGCCCCGGACGCTGCCCGCCGCCACGCCCGCGCTCAGCAACCGGCCGAGCGCGGCCAGCAGCAGGTCCCGGCTCTGGGCGTACGGGTTGGCGCCGGACGCGATGACGAGGCGCAGCGCGTCGGCCATGCCCCGCTTCGTGGCGAGGTAGTCCGTGAAACGCGACATCCACTCCCGTAGCGCCCGCTCGGGCGGCAACCGGTCCAGCAGCAGCGGCGCGGCGTCGCAGAGCCGGGCCAGCTCGTTGCGGTACGCCGCCTCGACCAGCCGCCCCGGCCCGGCCGGGCGGGCGCACGGGCGTCGCCGACTACGCGCTGGACCCGGAGGCCGCCGAGCGGCTCTGGCAGGTCTCGACCGCGCTGCTCAAGAGCTGAGCGGCAGAGACGAAGGGGCACCCCGGTCCACGACCGGGGTGCCCCTTTCGGCGTTGCGGCGGATCAGGTCAGGCCCAGCTCCGACTCGAAGTTGCCGCCCTCCAGCCGCTCCTTGACCGAGGTCAGGAAACGGGCCGCGTCGGCGCCGTCGATCAGGCGGTGGTCGTACGACATGGCCAGGTAGACCATCGACCGGACCGCGATGACCTCGCCCAACTCCGGGTCGTTGACCACGACCGGACGCTTCACCACGGCGCCCGTGCCGAGCATCGCCGACTGCGGCGACGGCACGATCGGCGTGTCGAAGAGAGCGCCCCGGCTGCCCGTGTTGGTCAGCGTGAAGGTCGCGCCGGCCATCTCGTCCGGGGTGATCTTGTTGTTCCGGGTGCGCTCGGCCAGGTCGGCGATCCGCTTGGCGATGCCGCCCATGTTGAGGTCACCGGCGTTGTGGATGACCGGCACGAGCAGCCCGCGCTCGGTGTCCACGGCGATGCCGAGGTGCTCGGCGGCCGGGTAGGTGATCTTGCCGCCGTCCAGGTCCATGCTGGCCTGGATGATCGGGTGGGTCTGGAGCGCCTCGATGGCGGCGAGGGCGAAGAACGGCAGGAACGACAGCTTCACGCCGTGCTTGGCCAGGAACAAGTCCTTGGCCTGGGCCCGCAGCTTGGCGACCTTGGTGACGTCGACCTCGACGACAGTGGTGAGCTGCGCCGTCTCGTGCAGCGACTGCTGCATCCGCTTCGCGATGGTCGCCCGGATCCGTGGCAGCTTCTCCGTGGTGCCCCGCTTGGCGCTGGGCTGCGGCTTGGCGGCCGGCTTCGGCGCGGCGGCCGACGGAGCGGCGGTCGGCTGCGCCGCCGGAGCCGGCGCGGCCTTGGCGGCCTTGGCCTTCTCGGCCGCGTCGAGGACGTCCTGCTTGCGGATCCGGCCACCCACACCGGTGCCGTTGAGCGCGGCCAGGTCCACACCGTGCTCGCTGGCCAGCTTGCGCACCAGCGGCGTGACGTACCCGGCCGCCTCCTCGCCGCCGCCCTGCGCCGGGGCGGACGGGCGCTGCGGCGCGGCCGTCGGCGCGGACGGCTGGGCCGCCTGCTCGGCCTTCGCCGGCTGCGCCGAGGTCTCCGCCTCGGCGGACGGCTCGTTGTACGACATGCCCGGGGTCGGCTCCTCGACCTTCGGCTCCGGCTTCGGCTCGGCCTTGGGCGCCGGCGCCGCCTTCGGCTCGGGCTTGGCCTGGGCGGGGGCCCCGCCGGTCACGCCGATGACCACGAGGTCGGCGCCGACCGCGGCGGTCTCGTCCTCGGCGACCTTGATCTCCAGCACGGTGCCGGCGACCGGCGACGGGATCTCCGTGTCCACCTTGTCGGTGGAGACCTCCAGCAGCGGCTCGTCCACCTCGACGGTGTCACCGACCTGCTTGAGCCAGCGGGTGACCGTACCCTCGGTGACGCTCTCGCCCAGGGCCGGCATCTTGACCGGGGTGCCCTCGCCCGACGACGCGGCGGCCGGCGCCGGCGTCTCGGCCGGGGCCTCGTCCTGCGCTACCTCGTCCGCGGTGCCCTCGGCGGCGGCGGTCGGCTCGGTGGCCGGCTCGACCGACTCGGCCGGTGCCTGCTGCTGCTCCTGCGGCGCGGCCTCGCCGCCGCCGGTCGACTCGCACTCACCGGCGATGACAGCCAGCTCGCTGCCGACCTCGGCGGTCTCGTCCTCGCCGACCACGATGCGGCTCAGCACGCCCGCCGCGGGCGACGGGATCTCGGTGTCGACCTTGTCGGTCGAGACCTCGAGCAGGGGCTCGTCAACCTCGACCGTGTCGCCCTCCTGCTTGAGCCAGCGCGTGACGGTGCCCTCGGTGACGCTCTCACCGAGCCGGGGCATGGTGACCGATACCGGCATGTTTTCCAGACTCCTTCATTCCCCTGGGGGATCTTCGCCCGTCGCCGGACGCCGCGGTTTGGGTGATCAGGCGTGTGCGTGCAGCGGCTTGCCGGCGAGGGCCAGGTGCGCCTCGCCCAAGGCCTCGTTCTGGGTCGGGTGGGCGTGCACGAGCTGGGCGACCTCCGCCGGGTAGGCCTCCCAGTTGTAGATGAGCTGCGCCTCACCGATCAGCTCACCCACCCGGGCGCCGACCATGTGGACGCCGACCACCGGGCCGTCCTGGAGCCGCACCAGCTTCACGAAGCCGGTGGTCTTGAGGATCTGGCTCTTGCCGTTGCCGCCCAGCGGGTAGTTGTACGACGTGACCTTGTCGGCGCCGTACTGCTCCTTGGCCTTCGCCTCGGTCAGGCCCACCGACGCCAGCTCCGGGTCGCAGTAGGTGACGCGCGGGATGCCGACCTCGTCGATGACGGCCGGGGTCTGCCCGGCGATCTCCTCGGCGACGAAGATGCCCTGCTGGAAGCCCCGGTGCGCGAGCTGGAGGCCGGGCACGATGTCGCCGACCGCGTAGACGTTCGGCACACTGGTGCGCAGCCGCTCGTCGGTCAGCACGTAGCCGCGGTCCATCTTGACGCCCTGCTCCTCGTACCCGAGGTTGGCAGTGTTCGGACCGCGACCGACGGCGACCAGCAGCAGCTCCGCCTCGACGGTCCCGCCACCCTGAATGGTCAACTTGACGCCGTTCTCGGTCTTCTCGACCTTCTCGAACGGCTTGCCGACCTTGAAGTTGATCTTACGCTTGCGGAACGCCCGCTCCAGCGCCTTCGACGACTCCTCGTCCTCGGCGGCGACCAGTCGGGGCAGCGCCTCGACGATCGTCACGTCCGCGCCGAAGGACTTCCATACGCTGGCGAACTCGACGCCGATCACGCCACCACCGAGCACGATCACCGACGAGGGGACCCGGTCCAGGGTCAGCGCGTGGTCGCTCGTGATGATCCGCTCGCCGTCGACCTCCAGGCCGGGCAGGCTCTTGGCGTACGAGCCGGAGGCCAGCACGATGTTGCGGCCGGTGTAGCGCTTGCCGTCCACCTCGACGACGTTCTTGCCGACCAGCTTGCCGGCGCCCGCGACGAAGGTGATCTTCTTCGAGCCGCCCACCAGGCCCTGCAGGCCCTTGTACAGGCGGGAGATCACGCCGTCCTTGTACGAGTTGACCCCGGCCATGTCGACGCCGACCAGCTCGGCCTTCACACCGAACTGCTCGGACTCGCGGGTCTGGTCGGCGATCTCGGCCGCGTGCAGCAGCGCCTTCGTCGGGATGCAGCCATTGTGCAGGCAGGTGCCGCCGAGCTTGCCCTTCTCGATCAGGGCGACGGAGAGATCAAGCTGGGCGGCGCGCAGCGCCGCCGCGTAGCCGCCGCTGCCACCTCCGAGGATGACAATGTCGAAGGTTGCGTCGTTCGGCTCGCTCACGCTCAACTCCCAGGTCGCGTCACTGCATCGGGGGTCACGGAGGGGTAACACGGACACACCCCACCTCGGTCATCTTGTCACCACCGGGCACAGGGTGCGTAGTGAGGTGCCCAACGACACGTCATCGACACGTACCCTTGGCACCGTTGTCGATGACGTCAGTTGGGGGAGAGGTTCAGTGGGGTTGTTCCGGCGCCGGAAGCAGGCGCGTGTGCTGAGCCACGACCGAGCGGCCGATCGTGGCGATCTGGCCCATCTGGAGAACTTCATCCGGAGCAGGCGAGGCGTCGAGGCGTTCATCGAGCCCCGGACGACGGTCACCGAGACCACCGTCATCCTGATCGCCGACGACGGAGAGTGGACCCGCCGCCGTATCGACGGCCCGGACGGCGCGCGCCGCTTCGCGTACCGGATGGGCATCCCGGTGTACGACGTCCGGCTGATGGGCTACCCGCAGCGGATGCGCGACGTCAACGAGCGCCGCAAGCATCGCCCCGAGCTGTCCTGAGAGACGCGGAAGGGCCCCCGGCAGCTTGCTTGGATCTTGGATTCCAGGGGCCCTTCCGCGTGCGCTGTCAGCCGTTGGCGGCGATGTCCTCGACCAACTGCACCAGGGTGCGGACCGGCACGCCGGTGCCACCCTTGGTCCAGTAGCCGGTCGACTCGCCCGAGTGGTAGCCGGGCCCGGCGATGTCGATGTGCGCCCACGCCACGTCGTCGGCCACGAACTCACGCAGGAACACGCCGCCCTGCAGCATGTGCCCGGCCCGGTCCATCCCGGCGCTGATCTGCGAGATGTCCGCCACGTCCGAGTCCATGCCCTTGCGCACGTCTTCCGGCAGCGGCATCGGCCAGGCCGGCTCGCCGACCGCGTCGCCGACCGTGCGGACCCGCTCGCACAGGTCCGGGGTGCCCATCACACCGGCGACCCGCTTGCCGAGCGCGATCACCTGACCGCCGGTCAGGGTGGACGTCTCGAACAGGTAGTCCGTGCCGTCGGCGCAGGCGCGGGCGATGGCGTCGGCCAGGATTATCCGGCCCTCGGCGTCGGTGTTGAGCACCTCCACCTTCTTGCCGCTGAACATGCTGATCACGTCGCCCGGTCGGTAGCTGGTGCCGGACGGCATGTTCTCGGCCATCGGCAGGTACGCGCTGACCGCCACGGCCGGCTTCAGCGCGGCGATCGCCAGCATCGCCGCGCCCACCGCGGCGGCGCCCGCCATGTCGGACTTCATCTCCCACATGCCCTGCGCCGGCTTGATCGAGATGCCGCCGGTGTCGAAGGTGATGCCCTTGCCGACCAGCGCGACCCGCTTGCCGTTGCCGGCGTCCGGCGGGGTGTAGGTGAGCTTCACCAGCCGCGGCGGGGACTCCGAGCCCTGCCCGACCGCGATGATGCCGCCGTACCCACCGGCGGCCAGCGCCGCCTCGTCCAGCACCTCGACGCCGAGGCCGGCGTCACGGGCGGCGGCGGCCACGGCGTCGGCGAACGACGGCGGACGCAGCTCGTTCGGGGCGGTGTTCACCCAGTCCCGGCTGAGCCGGACCGCGCCGGCGACCGCCTGCGCGCGGGTGATCTCCGCCTGGGCGCCCGCGTCGGCGGCGTCCGGCACGGCGATCAGCACCTCGGCCACCGGCTCCCGGCGGGTCGGCTGCGGCCGGGTCTTGTAGCCGGCGAACCGGTAGCCGCCGAGCAGCGCGCCCTCGGCGACCGCGCGCAGCGCGGCCAGCGCGTCGGCGTCGTCGGGCAACGGCAGGCTGAGCGCCACCTTCGGCGCGCCCGCCAGGGCCCGCACGGCCGCGCCAGCCGCGCGACGCAGCGTCTCCGGCGCCGGAGCGGCACCCGTCGGTTCCGGGCCGAGCCCGACCGCGACGACCAGCGGAGCCGTGACGGTGCCCAGCGTGGCCAGCTTGATAACCTCGCCCGGGCCGCCGGTCGCGCCGAGCAGCGCCAGCGTCTCGGTCAGCTTGCCGTCGAACGCGACGGCGATGCTCTCCGCGCCGCTGCCGAGCAGCAGGTTGCCGGCGAGGCCGCTGGTGGCGTCCTGCTCTCCGGTCTGGCTGTGCACACCGATCACGATCGCGTCGACGGCGAGCTCCGCTGGGTCGGTGTCGACCAGGCTCAGGGTGGTCGTGCGGGGGGATGTCACTGAAGCTACTCCGGGCGGGCCGGGCCGGTCGCATCGTCGCGTACCAGCGGTGAAGGTCTCCGGCGGAACCTACCCGCCGGACGTCAGGGCTGTCCCGCCGATCACACCAACGGGCTCCCGCCGATGCTAACCAGCGGCGTAACCCCCGGTAAGTTGCCACCCATGACCGACGTGACCTCCGCTGCCGCCGCCGCGACCCGGCTGCGCCGTTCCCCGCTACACGGGCGGCACACCGCCGCGGGCGCCAAGTTCGCCCCCTTCGGGGGCTGGGAAATGCCGCTGGAGTACGCCGGCGGCGGGGTGCTCAAGGAGCACACCGCGGTCCGTACGGCGGTGGGGGTCTTCGACGTGTCGCACCTGGGCAAGGTCCGGGTGACCGGCCCCGGCGCGGCCGACTTCGTCAACTCCTGCCTCAGCAACGACCTGGGCCGGATCGGGCCCGGCCGCGCGCAGTACACGCTGTGCTGCGACGACGCCACCGGTGGTGTGGTGGACGACATCATCGCCTACCTGTACGCCGACGACCACGTCTTCCTCATCCCGAACGCGGCGAACACCGCCGAGGTCGTACGCCGGTTGCGCGCCGCCGCGCCGGAGCGGATCACGGTCACCGACGAGCACGAGGCGTACGCGGTGCTGGCCGTGCAGGGCCCCCGCTCGGGCGACCTGCTCGCCGCCCTCGACCTGCCCACCGAGCACGGCTACATGAGCTTCGACGCCGCCGACCTCGCCGCCGTGGAGTTGACCGTCTGCCGTACCGGCTACACCGGCGAGTTGGGCTACGAGCTGGTGGTGCCGGCGGAGCACGCGGTGACCGTGTGGGACGCGCTCTTCGCCGCCGGTGCGGCGTTCGAGCTGCGCGCCTGCGGGCTGGCCGCCCGGGACACGCTGCGTACCGAGATGGGCTACCCGCTGCACGGGCAGGACCTCTCGCTGGACATCACCCCGGTGCAGGCTCGCTCCGGCTGGGCGGTCGGCTGGGACAAGCCGGCCTTCTGGGGCCGCGACGCGCTGCTCGCCGAGAAGGCGGCCGGACCCCGTCGTACGCTGCGCGGCCTGGTGGCCGTCGACCGTGCCATCCCGCGCCCCGGCATGACCCTGCACGTGGGCGACACCCAGGTCGGCGTGGTGACGAGCGGCACCTTCAGCCCCACGAGGAAGCAGGGCATCGCCCTGGCCCTGCTGAACACCGACGCCAACCTGACCGACGGCGACCAGGTCGAGATCGACATCCGAGGCCGCCGAGCCCCCCTGACCCTGACCAAGCCCCCCTTCGTAACCCCCTCAGTCCACTAACCCCCACCGCCTCCCCCGCCCTCCCGGCGTTGATCATGAGGTTGACGGGACGCTAGGAGATCAAACTCCCCGTTAACCCCATGATCAACTGGGGGTGGGGGTGGGGCTGGGGGGTTCGCCGGAGTCCAGGACTGCCTGGGTCCAGCCGCCTTCGATGACTCCGGTCGCGCCCAGGACCGCCCAGTCGACGACGTCGGTCGACTCCACCACCACCGGGGCGCCGATCCGTACGCTCTCGTCGGTCGCCGCGTCGCTGGCGCTGACGCCGACGATCCGCTCCGGGGTCTCCCACGACGTGACGCCCGCCCAGACGTACTCCGGGCCGTCGTCGCCCGGCAGGCCGTACTTGACCACAAGCTGCGACTCGGCCGGTAGGTGGCCGGCGACGAAGCGGGCCCGGGCGTCGCCCAGCGCGGCGCGGGCGGTGGCGACCGCACGGCTCATCGCGTCACCGGAGCGGGCGTAGCGCACGTCCGGCTGGATGCCGGAGAACAGGGTCGCGCAGGCGGCGGCGTAGTAGCGCCCGTCCGGGCCGGGGTGCCCGGCCGGCGGACGCAGGCTCAGGAACGAGTCGGCCTCCGGGTCGGTCGCCGGGTCCAGCTCCAGGCGCAGCAGCACCGGGGCGGTCGCGCCGTGCTGCTCCGGGTTGCCGTACGCCACGGCGATGTCGTGCCCGGTCACCGTGGCGAGCACCGGAAGCTGCACGAACGCCGGCACCTCCTCGCCGGTGAGGCCGTCGGTCCAGTCCCGCAGCAGCCGACGGGCCGCCCCGGTCATCACCGCGCCCCAGGCGCGCGTGAGGTGGTCGGGCACCCCCTGGGTCTGCAACTCCAGCAGCCCGAAGCGACGCAGCCCCTTCGTGGTGAACCACAGTCCCTCGGCGTCGGACGAGTACGGCACCAGCACCCAGTCGACCAGCCGGATGCGGCCCTGCTCGTCGGGGAGCGAGCGCAGCGCGGTCGCCGGGTCGAGGAACTGGAGGCCGAAGACGTCCACCACGTCGCTGTCGGCTGACTCGGCGACCGCCGCCGCCACCGCCCGTGCCGCCCACTCGTGTGCCGGCGGCCAACCGGGCCGGTACTCGGCCTGCACCACCACCAGGTGCGTCGCCGCCGCCAGCCGGGCCAACTGCTCCTCGGTGGCACCGAACGCGGTGAGCAGATCCGGCGGCAGCGCGGGGAACTCGGCGATCGGCCGGGTGTCCACGCTCATCAGCGGGCTGTCCAGCATCTGCCGCGCGAGCCCGTGCACGGGTTCGGCCAGCCGCCCGGTCAGCGCCGCGACCGCCGTCTTCGCGCTGACCTTCGGCAGCCCCGCCATCGGCACCAGGTAGGTCGCGCTGAGCGACTCCGGCACCGGTACGGGCAGGAAGTCGTCCGTGATGAGCATATGGGTTCCCCCGGTGGCCGTGCCGGTGTTGTCGAGCCGAACGCTACCCGGCCGGCCGCGTCGGCTTCAGGCGGACAGCACCACACCCAGGTAGACCAGCGTGGTGACCACCTCGACGGTCGCGCCGAGCACGTCGCCGGTGATGCCGCCGAGCCGGCGTACCGCGTGGGTCAGCAGCGGCACCGCGACGGCCAGCGCGGCGACGACGGCGAGTGGCCCCTGCCACGGGCGACCTGGCACCGCCGGCACCGCCAGCAGCATGACGGCGACCGCGCCGACGGTCAGGGCCGCCGGGCCGACCGTGCCGGCGACCATGGCGCCCAGGCCGTCCGGCCGGGCCGCGGGCACGCCCCGCCGGCACGCCACCGTGACGCCCAGGCGGCCGGCGGCGGTCGCCGCGACCACCGCCGCGAGGCAGGCCAGCCACGACCGGCCGGCCAGGTCGGCGAGCGCCGCGGCCTGCACCAGGAGTACGACCACCAGCGCCACGACGCCGAACGGCCCGACGTCCGGCTTCTTCATGATCTCCAGGGCGGCGGCACCCCGCCGGTACGAGCCGAGGGCGTCCACAGTGTCGGCCAGCCCGTCCAGGTGCAGCCCCCGCGTCAGCAGGGCGGCGGCGACCACCGTCACGCCGGCGGCCACCAGCGGGGGCGCGAGCAGACCGGCCACGAGCAGGACACCACCGAGGAGTACGCCGAGCAGCGCGCCGACGGCCGGGGCGAGCGCCATCGCCGTACCCGCCACCGGGCGGTCGATCCGCCCGGCGCGTACCGGCAGCGTGCTGAAGGTGGTGACGGCGAGCCGGACGCCCGCGACGAACCGCGACTCAGCCGGCACGCCAGCCCGACGCCGGCTGCTCGTCGCCCCAGGTGCGGGTGGGGCCCGGCCCGGCCGGCTCCGGCTCGGCGAACTCCGGATCGGTGTAGCCGGGCCCGGTGTACGCCGGCTCGTCGTAGTCGGGCTCCGGGCCGGTCGGCGGCTCGTCGGTCCCGTCCGGGTCGACGTCGCCGCTGAGCGACGGGTGGACCGGAAGCGCGGCGGCCAGCGCCAGCACCGAGCGCAGCAGCGGCAACGCGACCAGGGCGTTGGCGCCCTCGCCGAGGTCCAACCGGAGGTCGAGCAGGGGCGTGAGGCCGAGCACGTCGGCGGCCAGCCGCACTGCGGGGTGCTGGCCGTGGTCGGCCAGCAGACACCAGTGCCGCGACTGCCCGGCCAGGTCACGACTGACCATTCCGGCGGCCAACCCGACCGGCCCGTCCAGCAGCACCGGCACCCGGCGGGCGGTCGCGCCCAGCAGCATGCCGGTCGCCACCGCCACGTCGCCGCCACCCAGCTCGGCCAGCACGTCCTTGGCGCTGCGCGGCGAGCGGCGGGTGCGGTGCAGGGCGTCTCGTACAGCCGCGCAGCGGACCATCCACGCCGCGTCGTCGATCTCACCGGACGCGGTGATCACCCGACCCAGCACGGAGGGCGGTTCGGCGCCGGCGGTGGCCGCCAGCACGGCCGCCGCCGCCGCTTCGGTGCCGGCGCCGCACGCCCCCAGGACCAGCAGTTGTACGCCTGCGTCGGCCGCCTGATCGGCCAGCCGCCAGCCGTGGCGCAGCGCCGACTCGACCTGCTCGCCGGAGAGCGCGGGCTGGGTCTCCATCGGTGCGGCGGCCGGGGTGTCCACGACCTGGAGGCTCGCGCCGGCCTCGGCGGCCAGCCGGGCCAGCGCGCCCCGGCCGGCGCGGGCCTGCGCGGCGCGGCGCGCCGATTCGCCGGTGACGGTGCCGGCGGAAGCGCCGCCCGCATGGTCGCCGTTGAGCAGCAGCACCCGTACCGAACCCCAGGCGACCGGCGTCGACGTGCCCTGGGTGGCGGCGGCGAAACCGACCACCCGGTCCAGGACGCCCAGCCCCGCGCCCGGTACGTCCAGGGTGGCCAGCCGGTCCACGGCCTGTGGGCCCGCGTACTCGTCGGGCATCGGCAGTTCCATGCCCGGCTGGATGACCAGCCCGGTGGCCACCATCGGCAGCGCCATGGTCGGCGCGGCCCAGGGGGTGCCGGGCTCCTGGTGCGGGGCGACCGGCGGGGTGTGGGTCAGGACCTCGGGGAGCTGCACCTCGGGCGTGGGCTCGGCGTCGCCGAGGCTCGCGTCAGTCCGACCCGCAGTGGCCTGGCTCGGGGCGGCCTGGCTCGGGGCGGCGTGCCTCGCGGCGGTGCGCACCGACCCGACCGAGGCGGACCCGGTCGGCGCGGCGGTCGCGGTCGGGGTGGACGGCTTCAACCAGGCGGGCTGACCGGCGACCACCAGCACCACGGCGTCGCAGGCGTCCGCGACCGCGCGGTTGGCCGCGCCGAGCGCGTCGGTGAACGCCCGCCCCAGCGGGGTGGTCGGCACCAGCGACAGTCCCACCTCGGGGCTGACCAGCACCACCCGCGCCGCGCAGGAGCGGATCGCCTCGGCCAGCTCGGCGATCGTCGCCACGTCGTCGGCGGGCTGGTACTCCGGGTCGAGCAGCACGGTCACCCAGCCACCCAGGTCGTCCACGAGAAGCGTCTCGTTGGGCTCGGCCGACCCGAGCACGTCCGCCAGCCGACGCGGCTCCCCGGTGGTCTCCTCGGTGGTCCAGCTACCCGGCCGCCGGGCGCGGTGCGTCGCCAGTCGGGTCGCCCACTCGGTGTCCTCCGGGTCGCCCTCCGGCGCGGTGGCGACGTAGCGCACCACCGGCGCGTCGGCGACCAGGGACTCGGCGAACTCGGACTTGCCGGACCGGATACCGCCGAGCACCAGGACCGTGTTCCACCCGTCAACGGACATGCCCGTACCTTAAGGCCGCCCGGGGTCGCTCTGCCTGCCGGCCCGGCGCTCGCGCGAGGGCCGTCCCGATCCACGGTGCCGGCGGACAGCGACAGCCCTCAGCCTGGCGGGGGACCGCCGCGCGCCGGGGCTCCGCGCCCCCGCAGCGGGCAATCTTGGACACTTCCGTCAGCCGGAAACGGAAAGTGTCCAAGATCTATGCTGCCAGCGCCCCTTCCGGTGGGCGAGGGGCCGTTGCGCGCCGGGCCGACTACGCTGGCGGGGGTTCGTCCCACCGGGACTTCAGCGGCGAGGGGAGACGCGGCATGGCGTGGAGCTGGCGGTACGAGGGCACGGACGGCCAGACGGTCGAGGGACCGGCGGAGTCGTTCGGCAGCCAGGCCGACGCCGAATCCTGGATCGGTCAGACCTGGCGTGAACTCGCGGCGTCCGGCGTCACCTCGGTCGCGCTCGCGGAGGACGACCGGGTGGAGTATCGGATGAGCTTGCTGCCCACGGCCGAGTGATGGCGTACGACCGGCCGGGCACCGACAAGCTGGTGCTCGGCGTGCCGAGGGCGGCGTTCCGGCCCAGCCCGGTCTTCCTCGGCCTGGTCGCGCTCTTCGCGGTCAGCGGAGTGCTGGCCTGGAACGGTTACGGCAGCGTCCGCTTCGACGTGTTCCTGTTCGTCGTCTCCGGCTGGCTGGTGTCGCTCTGCCTGCACGAATACTCCCACGCGGTCGTCGCCTACCGCGCTGGCGACCGGGACATCGCCCACCGTGGCTACCTGACGCTCAACCCGTTCAAGTACACCCACCCGCTGCTGTCGATCGTGCTGCCGGTGGTGGTCGTGCTGTTCGGCGGCATCGGCCTTCCCGGCGGCGCGGTGTGGGTGGACCGGCACGCCATCCCAGGGCGGCTGCGGCACACCCTGGTGAGCCTCGCCGGCCCGGCGACCAACGTGCTGTTCACGTTGCTGCTCGTGCTCGCGGTGCGAATCGGTACCACCTCGGGCGGCCCGGTCGAGTTCTGGGCCGGGGTGGCGCTGCTGGCGTTCCTGCAACTCACCGCGAGCGTGCTCAACCTGCTGCCGGTGCCCGGCCTCGACGGCGGCAACATGATCCAGCCGTGGCTCAACCCGCAGTGGCGCAAGATGTACGACCTGTTCGCCCCGTACGGCTTTCTTCTGCTCTTCGCGCTGCTGTGGAATCCGCGCATCGGCGGCTGGTTCTTCGACGCGGTCTTCGCGGTCGGTGGCCTGTTCGGCCTGCCGTCCTGGCTGTACGCCGCCGGCCTGGACCTGATCCGCTTCTGGCAGAGCTGAGTCGAGCTGACCTGAGGTGTCCGGTCGGGCCGGCGCGGGCGCGCCGACCGGACCGGTCCTTGAGTCAGGGGCGCTGCGCGGGAGACTCGGTCTTCGCCGGGTCCCGCTCGGTGACCGGCTCGACGATCTCGTCGATGGCCTTGAGCAGTTCGGCGTCGAGCGTGACCCCGGCCGCCTTCACGTTGTCGTGCACCTGCTCGGGGCGGGACGCGCCGATGATCGCCGACGAGACGTTCGGGTTCTGCAGGACCCACGCCACGGCGAGCTGGGCCATGCTCAGCCCCGCCTGCTCGGCGAGCGGCTTGAGCCGCTGCACCCGGGTGAGCACGTCGTCGTCCATGAACCGGGAGATGAAGTTCGCGCCGGACTTCTCGTCGGTGGCGCGGGAACCGGCCGGCGGCGGCTGCCCCGGCAGGTACTTGCCGGAGAGCACGCCCTGCGCCATCGGCGACCAGACGATCTGCCCGATGCCCAGCTCCTCGCTGGCCGGTACGACCTCGGCCTCGATGACCCGCCACAGCATCGAGTACTGAGGCTGGTTGGAGACCAGCGGTACGTGCAGTTCGCGGGCGAGCGGGTGCGCGGCACGCAGCTGCTCGGCGGTCCACTCGGAGACGCCGATGTAGTGCGCCTTGCCGGAGTGCACGACGTCGGCGAACGCCTCCATCGTCTCCTCCAGCGGCGTGCTGTAGTCGTACCGGTGGGCCTGGTAGAGGTCCACGTAGTCGGTACGCAGCCGGCGCAGCGAGCCGTTGATCGACCCCATGATGTGCTTGCGGGACAGGCCACGGTCGTTGCGACCCGGCCCGGTCGGCCAGTAGACCTTGGTGAAGATCTCCAGGCCCTCACGGCGCTCGTTCTCCAGCGCCCGGCCGAGCACGTCCTCGGCCCGGGTGCCGGCGTACACGTCGGCGGTGTCGAAGGTGGTGATCCCCGCGTCGAGGGCGGCCCGCACACACGCGAACGCCGCATCCTCCTCGACCTGGGAACCGTGGGTGATCCAGTTGCCGTACGAGATCGCGCTGACCATCAGGCCGGAACGGCCCAGGTGTCGGAATTCCATGTCCCGACCCTAACTCCGGTGGATCATGATCGCCGAGCGGCGTTTCAGAGCACCGGGTTGGCGTCGGTCAACAGCCGGTCGATCTCCTTCAGGACCGCCCCGCGATCGGGGTGCACCGGGTCGATCAGCGGCGCGCCACGCCGGTCCAGCGCGCCCCACCGGCCGCCGCCGCCGGTGGCGACGAGGAACGCCACCGGGTGGATGACCACCATCGGGTACGACGGAGGCACCACCACCGCGCCCGTGCGATCCACCACACCGCGCCGACCGGCCACGTCGACGACCACGAGACCCTCGTCGGTGAAACCGTCGACCGGCCCCGCGTCGGTCAACTCGGTGACGAAGGCGTGGTAGCGGGTCGGCACCACGATCCGTCCGGTCCGGTCGACCGCCCCCCACCCCTCGCGCTTCACGGCGGCCAGCCCGCGGCGGAACGGCCGTACGTCGGCGAAGTTCGGCGGGACCTGCACCGCGCCGGTCGGGTCGATCGCCGTCCAGCCGCCGTCGGTGACCACCCAGGCCAGGCCGTCGCTGAACGGACGCACCGCCCGGTACGACGGCGGGATCACCGTCGTACCCAACATGTTGATCAGCGACCACCGGTCGGTGTCCGGCCGCCGGACCCAGGCCAGCCCGTCGTGGAACGGCTGCGCCTCCGCGTAGCGGGCGGGAATGACCAGCTCGCCGGCCTGGTCGGTGTAGCCCCACAGTGGTCCGTCGCGGTCCGGCTGCGGGGGCCGGTCACGGTCGAGCACCTCGTCCCGACTCCGGGGGTACGGCCCGAAGCCGTCCGCCGAGGCCCGCACGGTGACCGCGTCGAGGGCCACCCGCACCCGGTCCAGCAGCTCGGCGTCGGCTGCGCCGCGCAGGTCGAGCGCCCGCTCGAAGTGGTGGCAGGCCTCCATCAGCCGGCCCTGGTCATAGCAGCACCGCCCGGCGTGCTCGTGCAGGGCGGCGCGCAGCCGGTCGGGCAGCTCGATCGAGTTGGCCTCGGCGAAGAGCTGGTCGGCCTCGGCGAAGTCACCTCGCCAGCGCAGGACGTGGGCCAGCCGCGCCTGCGCCAGCGCGGTTCGGCGCAGCTCACCGGTGGCCTCCGCGTACGTGAGCGCCAGGCGTCCGTCGGCCAACGCGTCGTCGAGGTCGCCGAGGGTCCGCGAGGCCACCGCGCGCAGGCTGAGCAGGCGCGCCCGGGCCCGGTTGTCGACGGCCGTGCCCAACTTTTCGGTCAACCGCCGCCGGATCGCCCGCATGCCGTCCGGCTCCGTCAGCTCCTCGCGCAGGGTCATGGGGTCCAGCCGCCAGCGGTACGCGGCCAGGACCTGCTCCGGGTCGCCCTGGTCGGCCAGCGAGGGACCGGCCGGCTCCGTCGCCGTGCTCGGCGGCGCCGACACGGGCGCGTCCGTCTCGGACGGCGCCTCACGCGGCGCGGGAATGACGGCAGCAGGTACGGGCTCCGCGGGGGCGGGCTCTGCGGCGGCGGGCTCTGCGGGGGCGGGCTCTGCGGGGGCGGGCGTGGGTGCCGCTGGCGGTCCGGAGACGGGCTCAGCGGCGGGTGGCGCTGGGGTGGGCTCGGTCGCCGCGGGTGGCGCGGATACGGGTTCGGTCGCGTCGGGTGGCGAGTGGACGGCCTTGGCCGTTGGCGCGGAGGCAGCTCTGGCCTCGGTCGCTGGCGCGGAGACGGGTTCCGCTGCGGCGGCTGGCGCGGAGGTCGGTTCGGCGGCCGTGGTGGACGTGGAGGTCGGTTCGGCGGCCGTGGTGGACGTGGAGGTCGGTTCGGCGGCGGTCGGCGCGGGGTCGGGTGTGGCGGTTGGCGCGGAGGCGGTCCCCGCCAGGGTGTCCGGCGCGGAGGTGGGCTCGACTGTGGCGGGCGGCGCGAAGGTGGGCGCGGGCGAGGCAGGCGGTGCCGACACGGGTGCGGCCGGCGGTGTGACCGCCGTCGACGGTGTGGGCGGGGGCGGTGTGAATGCCGCCATTGGCTCTGTCCCGGTGGATCCCTCCGCCGCAGGTCCGGGCGTCGCGTGTGTCGTCTCGGGGACCGGTGCGGGCTCGGCGTCGGTGTCCGGTGTGACTGTCGACGGGTACGCGGTGCTCGGCCCGGACAACACCGACGCCGACCGGTCCGACGAGTTTGGGCTGGTGACAGCGGCGGTCGACGGTGTGCCTGTCGGGTCAGCCAGCTCGTGCACGTCGTCCGCAGTGGACTCGCTCTGCCAGCCCGACGTCTCGCCGGAGCCCGGACGCTGATCCTGGCTGGATGTCGGACCGGTCGTCGCCCGTTCGTGGTCCGCGTCCTCGAACAGGTCGTCCGACCAGCCGTGCGGGGCGACCGGGGCCGGATCGGCTGGCGGTCCGGAGACGGGGCTCAGTTCGGACGGGGCCGGCTCGGCAGAGGGCTGCACGGGGTCGACCAGGTCATCGGACCAGGGTTCACGCTCACTGCCGACCGGCCCGAACGGCGGCGCGGAGACGGGCGCCGCGTCGGCGGGCGGCGCGGAGACGGGCGCAGTGTCGGCGGGTGGTGCCGACACGGGCCGCACGGCGGCGGGTGGTGCCGAGACGGGCCGTGCCGAGACCGGTGGTGCCGAGACGGGCCGTGCCGAGACCGGTGGTGCCGAGACGGGCCGTGTGGCGGTCTGGTCGGTTGGCGGTGCGGACACCGGCCGGGTCGACGGCGGGGAGAACGCGTCGGCGGGGGGTCCGGAGACCGGTGTCGCGGCAGCCTCGACGGCGGCGTCGGGCCGCTGTCCGGTCGCCGGGCTGTCGACCAGCGGCTCGACCGAACCGTCGTACGCGTCTTCGGTCTGCGGCGGTGACCCTGCCGGCCGGTCGACCGGCGTCCGGTCCCTGGTCGTCTCGAGAACCGTCGCATCGTCCGGCGGCGTCGCGTCCTGCTCGGACTCGACCGGCTGCATGGCGGGACTGAACCAGGCGTCGGGCCCCCGGGCCGGCGTCTCCGCTGACTCCGGGGCGGTCGGCGCGGATGCTTCGGAGGGCGTCGGAGGCACGTAGCGACGCGGCACGCCCGGGGCGATCGGGAGCGCCGGCTCGGCGTCGGGTGTGGCAGACGTGGGCGTCTGGCGCGCGGCGGGCTGTTCCGGCCGCTGCCAGGTGGGCGGAGGCGCGAGCGGCGGACGGCTGTCCGGGCCGGGATAGCGCGGTGGCGCGGTGGGGCGGGCGTCCGTCGTCGAAGCCGCTTCGGTGGGCCTGCGATGCTCGGGTGGGGGCGGCGACGCCGGCTGTTCGTCGGACGACGGGGGCTCCACCGGGGCGGGCAGGAACTCCACCCGCAGCCGGGCGGCCGGCGGTCCGGAGACCGGAACGTCCGCTGCCGGGGAGACCGGTGTGGCCGACACCGGCCAGTCGTGCTCGGAGCGCGCGGACGACGTCGAAGGTCGCCGCTCGTGGTCGGCGGGAGCGGGAGAGACGGGCATCGCCGACACGGGCCGGTCCCAGCCGGCAGCGGCGGGCGAGACGGGCTGGTCCCGGCCTGGAGCGGCGGGCGAGACGGGCCGGTCCCGGCCTGGAGCCGCGGGCGAGACGGGCTGGTCCCGTCCGGGAGCCGCAGGCGACACCGGCCGCTCCGGCGGGACCGGCCGAACCGGAATCGCCCGGCCGGTGCCCGGCGCGGCCGGGGAGACGGGTGTGGGCGGGACCGGGTCGGCCCGACTGTAGGTGGGCGACGCGCTCGCGGCGGGGCGCGCCTGCCGTTCGTCGTACCGGGGTGGTTCCGCCGGTGGCCGCGCGGGGCCGGCCGGCGGCCGCGAGCCGACGCGCGGCTCGGGGGCGCGGTGTGGCTCGGGCCGGTAGCCCGGCTCCCGGGTGCGGTCGGGATGCACCGGGCCGGGCGGCGGCCAGGGCAGACCGCCACCCGAGCGGGGGGCGGGCTGCGTCCGGGCTTCGCGGTACACCTCGTCGCGGTACGGCTCGGGCCGGGTGGTCTCGCGCGGGCGACGGTCCGGGTACGCCTCGGCGCGGGCCGCTGCCTCGCGGGGTTGCTGGCGGTGCGGCTCGACATCGGGACGGCGGCGCTCGTCGTCGCGGCGGGACTGCTCCGGCGGCTCCGGTTCGGGGCGGCGTCGCCGTCCATCCTCGGACGTCTGGGGCGGCCCGAATCCGTCCTCCGGCCGGCGTTGCCGGTCGGTGGGCGCGCCGGGACCAGCCTCCACACGCGACCGATCGTCGGCGACACCCCGCTCCGACCGGCGAGCCTCGTCGGGCCAGCGCCCCGCGCGGCGTGCGTCGTCGGCGACGCCCCGCTCCGGCTGTCGGGCGTCGTCGGGGCGGCGGTCGGGCTGTCGGGCGTCGTCGGGCCGACGGTCGGGTTGACCGTCGGCGCGGTAGCGGGAGCGGCCGTCGATGGGCGCCCACTGGCCGGCGCCCTCGGCGGCCCAGCCGTCGGTGGGCCGGCTGTCGGTGGGGCGGCCGTCGTGGCTTCGGGCCGGTCGGGAGCCGTACCCGTCGCCGGGCTGCCGGTCGTGGCCGGCGGCCGGTCGTTCCGCCGTGCCGCGTCGGCGCGGTGGCTCGTCCGGCTCGGGCACCCAGCCGGAATCGATGCGCGGCCCCGGGGAGTAGGGCCCGGGGGAGACCGGCGGCGCCACCGGGTACGCCGGGTCCCGGTCGGCCGGCTCGGGTCGGCGCCGGCGGCTGTCGTACCCCTCGGAAGAGGGCTGTTCGCGGTGCCAGGCGGCCTCGCGGCCCGGTGCCCGGTCGTCGGCGGCGCGTCGGTCGGACCAGGCGGTACGCCGGTCCGACTCGGGAGAGCGGCGCTCCTCACGCCGGGGCGGCTCGGGGAGTGGCCGGCGGTACGGCTCGTGGTCGTAGTACGCGGTCTCGGATCGGCCGTTGCGGGAGGCGTCGCTCGTCCGCTCGTCGCCACGTGGCCAGCCGTAGGACTCGCCCGGCTCGTCGTCCGCGCGCCAACGGCCGTCGGGCTCGGCCGGAGGTTCGTCGGCCCAGGAGCGGCCGAGGTAGGTGCCATCCGGGCGAGTGGGTGCGAGCGGCGGCACCTCGGCACGACCGACCGCGCTCGCCCGGCCGCGAGGCGGTGGGGACTGGTGGGTGGCGCCGATGTCGCCGGGGTAGCGCTGGCCGGGGAACTGGGGGTGCCATTCGGTGGTCGGTTCGACCACCCAGGACGGTTCGTTCGGGTCCCGCCACCGGTCGGTGTAGCGGCCGTTCATCCGTCGAGCCCGTCGCCACACCCGACCGCTCGGCCGCTCCCCGTCGACGGTGACGTGTGGGTGCTCCCGCCCCGCTGCCGCCTGGGCGTCCGGTCGCCGCCTGCCACGCTCCGGTGGCCGGCTCGCGTCCGCTCGCTCACGGCGTTGTCACCTCGTTGCACATTGTCGCGCTGGGGCCTCGCGTGCCGGTCGGGCCGCCCGTTCCGGCGGGGCGTGGCTGCGGATGGAGGGTAACGGCGCGGACTCGCTCACCGCCACTGTGGCACCGTCCACGGGCGCAAACGTTATCCGATGGTTTCGGACATTTGGGTCGATAACCGAATCTGACCTTCGACGATACCCCACCGGCCGTCGGGACGGACCAGGGCATCAGGTCAGGGATGCTCCAGGACGAGGACGGGGCGTCTCCACGGTCGGGTTGCCGGCCCCTGACTCCAGCTCCGAGAGCGTGGACTCGGCCACCCCGGCCCGAGCGGCCACCCCGGCCCGAGCGGCCAACTCGGTCAGCGAGACACCGGCGCGCTCGCGTTCGCGGCGCAGGGCGGCGGCGATGCTGGCCGACGGGGCAGCCGGTTCTCCGGGCATGCGTGTTGGCTCCACCGGATCATCGTTCGCGGCCACGAACAACGGGCGACCGTTCACCGTGATGGACTACGCGCACGGTACAACGAACGGCCGCCGCCGGGACGCTTCCCGACGTCCTATGCCCAACGCGGCCCGGGCCGCGCCGTGACGCCGGGATCAGACCTTGTCGCCGAGCTTCACCGCGGGCGCCGGAGCGCGCATACGCCGGAAGGTGATCGACCGCATCACGGCGTACAGGTAGAGCGAGCCCATCCGCTGGTCGGTCTTCGGGAAGCGCTCCCGGACCAGCTTGCCGATCTTGCGGCAGATCAGCAGCGAGTCGACGACCACGCCCAGGGCCAGGGCGCCCCAGAGCACGTTGGAGATCAGTCGGACCACCGGCGGCATCGCCGCGTTCGAGCCGATCAGCACGATCAGCGCGCCGCCGAAGAACCAGGTGCCGACGGTACGGCGGGAGTCGACCACGTTGCGCGCCAGCAGCCGCTCCGGGCCCCGGTCGCGGGGGCCACCCTCGCGGCGGAAATCGGCCGCGGCCTCCGACCGCAGTTGGCGACGCCGCTCCCGCTCCTCCTCCTTGGTGAGGGGACGGCTCGGGCCGGCTGGACGCCGGCCGACCGTCGGCCGCTTCGGCGTCTCCCGCCCCTTGGCGGGGGTGTAGGCCCGGGAACGGTCGGCGGCGGTCTCCTCGGGGGTCACCGAGGTGACGGCCTCGTCGACGAGGTCGGTGGACTTGCGGCGAAAGAGCGACGGCACGCGGCAAGGGTAGCCAACGGTCCGCGCCCGGTGCACATCGCGGTACGGCGGCCGACGGCTCCAGGTCGCAGCGCGATCTGGAGCCGTCGGGGCCGAACGATTGGTGCGAGAGGTTACGGGCGCTCGGCGTGCGCGCCCAGGTCGGCGAGCTTCGCCTCGAAGTCCTCGTAGCCCCGGTTGATCAGGTCGACGCCGTACACCCGGGAGGTGCCCTCGGCCGCGAGCGCCGCGATCAGGTGGCTGAAACCGGCCCGCAGGTCCGGAATGACCAGGTCGGCGGCGTGCAGCTTGCTCGGCCCGGCGATGACGGCGGAGTGCTTGAAGTTGCGCCGGCCGAAGCGGCACGGGGTGCCGCCCAGGCAGTCGCGGTAAACCTGGATGTTGGCGCCCATCGAGTTCAGCGCCTCGGTGTAGCCGAGCCGCTGCTCGTAGACCGTCTCGTGCACGATCGACAGGCCATGGGCCTGGGTCAGCGCCACGACCAGCGGCTGCTGCCAGTCGGTCATGAAGCCCGGGTGCACGTCGGTCTCGAGCGCGACGGCGTTCAGCTCGCCGCCGGGGTGCCAGAAGCGGATGCCACCCTCCTGACCCGGGTCGCCCAGCTTCGGCGCGCGCGCGTCGGTGACCTCGTACTCGCCGCCGACGGACCGGAAGATGTTCAGGAAGGTCATCATGTCGGCCTGCTGCGCGCCGAGCACCTCGACGTGACCACGGGTGGCCAGCGCGGCGGCGGCCCAGCTCGCGGCCTCGATCCGGTCCGGGATCGGCCGGTGGGTGTAGCCGTGCAGCTTCGGTACGCCCTGGATCTCGATCACCCGGTCGGTGTGGACCTTGATGATCGCGCCCATCTTCTGCAGGATGCAGATCAGGTCGATGATCTCCGGCTCCACGGCGGCGTTGCGCAGCTCGGTGACGCCCTCGGCCATGACCGCGGTCAGCAACACCTGCTCGGTGGCGCCGACGCTCGGGTACGGCAGCGCGAACTTGGTGCCGTGCAGTCCGTTCGGCGCGGACAGGTGCAGACCCTCGGGCCGCTTGTCGACCGTCGCGCCGAACTCCCGCAGCGCCTGCAGGTGGAAGTCGATCGGACGGGGGCCGATGTGGCAGCCGCCCAGGTCCGGGATGAACGCGTGTCCCAGCCGGTGCAGCAGCGGCCCGCAGAACAGGATCGGGATGCGGCTCGAGCCGGCGTGCACGTTGATCTGGTCCGTGCTGGCGCTCTCCACGTTCGCCGGGTCGAAGACGAGCTCGCCGTCCTCGGCGCCGTCGGTCACCTTGACGCCGTGCAGACCGAGCAGACCTCGGACCACCTCGACGTCTCGGATCTTCGGCACGTCGAACAGCCGGCTCGGGCTGTCGCCCAACAGTGCGGCGACCATCGCCTTCGAAACCAGGTTCTTCGCGCCGCGCACGCGGATCCGCCCTTCGAGCGGAGTGCCTCCATGCACGACCAGGACGTCGTCGGTCAACGCAACCTCCAGCGCTTCGGTGCTGCTGTGTTGTTGGTGGGGAACGTGAACCTTGTCGCTACCCCGGATGCGGCCATATCGAAACGGCCCGCTCGCGTCGTCGCTCTGGCAGCATAGCCCTCGGTGACGAATAAGGACTCGGTCAGACCGGAGTGTGTGGCATTAATCGGTGATCCGGCACTTTTACGTACCAGCGACGTCACGGACCGTGATCACGCTCCGGGGAGGGCGAGCATCTGGTCCAGCGCCACCCGCGCGTGGTGCGCGGTGTCCGCGTCGACCGTGATCTGGTTGACCACCCGACCCGCGACCAGCTCCTCCAGCGCCCACACCAGGTGCGGCAGATCGATCCGGTTCATCGTCGAGCAGTAGCAGACCGCCTTGTCGAGGAACATGATCTGCTTGTCCGGGTGCGCCAGGGCCAGCCGGCGGACCAGGTTCAGCTCGGTGCCCAGCGCCCACGCCGAGCCGGCCGGCGCCGCCTCGATCATTTTGATGATGTACTCGGTCGAGCCGACGTAGTCGGAGGCCGTGACGACCTCGTGCCGGCACTCCGGGTGGACCAGCACGTTGACCCCGGGCACCCGCTCCCGTACGTCGTTGACGCTCTCCAGCGTGAACCGGCCGTGCACCGAGCAGTGCCCCCGCCAGAGGATCATCTTGGCGTCGCGTAGCTGCTCCGGGGTGCGCCCGCCACCGGGCTTGTGCGGGTCGTAGAGCACGCAGTCGTCCAGCGACATGCCCATCTCCAGCACCGCCGTGTTGCGGCCCAGGTGCTGATCCGGCAGGAAGAGCACCTTGCGGCCCTGCTCGAACGCCCAGTCCAGGGCGCGCTTGGCGTTCGACGACGTGCAGACCACGCCGCCGTTGCGGCCCACGAAACCCTTGATGTCCGCCGACGAGTTCATGTACGTCACCGGCACGGTCTCACCGGCGATGCCCAGCTCGGTCAGCGTGTCCCAGGCGGCCTCGACCTGACCCAGCACCGCCATGTCCGCCATCGAACAGCCGGCCGCCAGATCGGGGAGGATCACCCGCTGGGTGTCGGTGGTGAGAATGTCGGCACTCTCGGCCATGAAGTGCACGCCGCAGAAGACGATGTACTCCGCGTCCGGACGGGCCGCCGCCTCGCGGGCCAGCTTGAACGAGTCGCCGGTCACGTCGGCGAACTGGATGACCTCGTCGCGCTGGTAGTGGTGCCCCAGCACGAAGGCCTTGCTGCCCAGCTTCGCCTTCGCCGCCGTGGCGCGGGCCACCAGGTCGGGATCGCTGGGCGCTGGCAGGTCGCCCGGACACTCGACGCCGCGCTCGGTGTCGGGGTCGCTGCCCCGGCCGAGCAGCAGCAGAGCCGTCGCCGTGTTGGAGGGTTCCACCCAGGTCGAAGTCACGTAGCCCATGGTCCCACAGCGCGAGCGCGCCGCAGCTCCGCTCGGTGTGGGCTGCCACACTGCTCGGCATGCGCGTGCTGCTCTGCCCGGACAAGTTCGCCGGCACCCTGCCCGCACCGGAGGTCGCCGCCGCGGTGGCCGCCGGTTGGCGCAGTGTCACGGACGACGACGACCTGCTGATCCGGCCGCTCGCCGACGGCGGGCCGGGCTTCGTCCAGGTGCTCGCCGAGGCGCTCGGCGGCCGGCGGCTACCGGTGTCGACGGTCGATCCGCTGGGCCGACCCGCCGCCGGTGAGATCCTGCTCATCGCCGACGGCGCGACCGCCTACCTGGAGAGCGCCCAGGCGTGCGGACTGCACCTGCTCGCCCACGCCGAGCGGGACCCGAAGGCCACCACGTCGTACGGCCTGGGTCTGCTGGTGGCCGCCGCCGTGGAGAGCGGGGCCCGGACGGTGGTCATCGGGCTGGGCGGCTCCGCGACCAACGACGCCGGCGCCGGCATGCTGGCCGCGCTGGGTGTGACACCGCTCGACGCCACGGGTGCGGCCCTGCCGTACGGCGGAGCGGCCCTCGCCGCCGTCGACGCGCTGGACGGCGCACCCCGGCTGCGGGGCGCCCGGCTGGTCGCCGCCACCGACGTCGACAACCCGCTGCTCGGCCTGCACGGCGCGAGCAACGTCTTCGGCCCGCAGAAGGGCGCCGACCGGGCCGACGTGCTGCTGCTCGACGCCGCCCTGGAGCGCTTCGCGGCGGTGCTGGAGCGCGACCTGCCCGGCTGCCCGGCGGGGCTGGGCGCGCTGCCCGGCGGCGGGGCCGCCGGAGGACTCGGCGCGGCCGTCCTGGCGTTCGGCGGCGACTGCGAGTCGGGCATCGGCCTGGTCACCCGTGCCGTCGGGCTGGACGCCGCCCTGGACACCGCCGACCTGGTGATCACCGGGGAGGGGTCCTTCGACCATCAGTCGCTGCGCGGCAAGGTCGTCGCCGGGGTGGCCGGGGCCGCCCGGGACCGTGGGGTGCCCTGCGTGGTGGTCGCCGGCCAGGTCAGCACCGGCCGGCGGGAGGCCGCCTCGGCCGGGGTGACCGACGCGTACAGCCTGGTGGAGCACTTCGGCGGCGAGGCGGCCGGCGGGCTCGACGCCGCGCTGAGCCGCCCCGCGGACGGGCTGCGCGAGCTGGGCGCCCGACTGGCCCGGCAGTGGAGCCGCTGAGCGCTCCCCACCGCCCCACCTGGGGCGAGGGTCCCGCCACGCGGGTACGTCCGGCCCCGGCGGCGTACGATCGGAACTGGACCACAACCGGGAATCACTGGACAGCGCGTGACGTTGGCCAGTTCGTCCGGACCCAAGACCGCGCAGGGAGACTTCCACGTGACCACGCCAGCGCAGACCGAGTCGACCGAGGCCCAGGCCCCTACTTCCGTCGTCCTCACCGACGTCGCGGCGCAGAAGGTCAAGGCCCTGATCGAGCAGGAGGGCCGCGACGACCTGCGGCTCCGGGTCGCGGTGCAGCCGGGCGGCTGCTCCGGCCTGCGGTACCAGCTCTTCTTCGACGAGCGCTCGCTCGACGGTGACGTCGTCACCGACTTCGGTGGCGTCGAGGTCGTCGTCGACCGGATGAGCGCCCCCTACCTGGCCGGCGCGACGATCGACTTCGCCGACCGGATCGACGCCCAGGGCTTCACCATCGACAACCCCAACGCGGGCAACTCCTGCGCCTGCGGCGACTCGTTCAACTAAAGCCGCCACCACGCGCCACCGACGACGGGGCAGTCCCACCGGACGGCCCCGTCGTCGTGTCGGGGTGATGGGTGGAAACGGTCCCGTGGCGGGTAGGTGAGCGGCCGGTTGCCGTTGCCCGACCGACCGGACACGTCCGGATTGCCGGGCCGGTAGGCTGACCGCGCCCTGCTCCCGACCCTGAGGGTTGACATGAAGATCGCCGTGACCGGCTCGATCGCCACCGATCACCTGATGAGCTTCCCGGGTCGCTTCGCCGACCAGCTCATCGCCGATCAACTGCACAAGGTTTCGCTCTCCTTCCTGGTGGACGACCTGGTGCTCCGCCGTGGCGGGGTGGCGGCGAACATCTCCTTCGGCATGGGCCAGCTCGGGCTGCGCCCGGTGCTGCTCGGGGCGGTTGGCGCCGACTTCGCCGACTACCGCTCCTGGCTGGAGCGGCACGGCGTCGACTGTGACTCCGTGCACATCAGTGAGGTGGCGCACACGGCGCGGTTCGTCTGCACCACCGACACCGACATGTGTCAGATCGCCTCGTTCTACGCGGGCGCGATGAGCGAGGCGCGCAACATCGAACTGGCCCCCGTCGCCGACCGGCTCGGCGGACTGGACCTGGTGCTGGTCAGCGCCAACGACCCCGAGGCGATGCTGCGGCACTCGGCCGAGTGCCGCACCCGTGGGTACGCCTTCGCCGCCGACCCCTCCCAGCAGCTCGCCCGGATGCCGGGCGAGGACGTGGTGGCGCTGATCGAGGGCGCCGAGTACCTGATGACCAACGACTACGAGAAGTCGCTGCTGCAGAGCAAGGCGCAGCTCAGCGACGAGCAGCTGTTGGACCTGGTCAAAGTGCGGGTCACCACGCTGGGCAAGGACGGCGTGGAGATCGCCGGCCGGGGCATCGACCCCATCCACGTACCCATCGCCCGGGAGATCCGGGCGGTCGACCCGACCGGGGTCGGCGACGGCTTCCGGGCCGGTTTCTTCACCGCGCTCTCCTGGGGCCTCGGCCTGGAGCGGGCCGCCCAGGTTGGCTCGCTGCTGGCCACGCTGGTCCTGGAGACGGTCGGCACCCAGGAGTACGACGTACGCCGCGACCTGTTCGTCAAGCGTCTTGCCGAGTCCTACGGCGACGTGGCGGCGGACGAGGTCCGCCCGCACCTCCTCCCGTAACCCCGGATCCCGACAGGGATCGGTCTGACGCGCGAGGTACTTCGTCGCACAGACGGCTCGCGGCCACCTCGCGGCCACCTCCCGGTAACTCGACAGCCCGTTGTTGCGGGCGCGAGTGGCGAACGGGAGGTGGTCATGAAGGGCACCCTGGACGGGGGTTGTCCCGAGTTCCTCGTGAGCTGGGTTCCGTCGGGTATGCATCTGAGCCTCGGGCCGGACCCGGTGCCGTCGGAGGTGCTGCTGGCCCCGCCGGTGCCCGGTCTGCACCTCGTCCACTGGGCCGAGGACACGGCCGGCTCGGCGCGGGCGTTCGACATCCTGCGAGCCCAGCCGAGGGCCGTGGTCGAGCGGATGGTGGACGCTCCGCCCGCGTCCGTCCTCGCCGAGATCGATTTCGAGCGGGCCACCGCCCGGGCCGATCGGCTGCGCATGCCGGTGCGGGTGCCCCGTGACGTGCTGACCGGCGGGGACACCAGCCGCGTGGTGCCGATCGGTCCGGCTGGCGACGGCGCCCAACACGTCCTTGTCCTGCCGGCCAGTCACCTACTCGTAGACGCCGTGACGCCGGTGCGGACGCAGAGGTCGGAGCAGGTTCTCCCCGATCTGGCCGTGGCGGTACGAGCGGCCGTCCGAGCCGGTGCCGGACAGCGGACGGAGCCGCGCCTGCCCATGTTCGTGCTCTCGACGGCCACCAGCGGTTCCTTCGCCGACCGGGACGTACCCACTGTGCATTCCGCCGTGGTGCATCAGCTCGTCGAGCGGTTCGGACAGCAGTACCGCGAATCGTCGATCCAGTTGGTCGGTCCGGACCCGGGTGGGCTGCTGCGTGAGGGGTATCCGCAGTCTTTCGGGTTGCTGGACGCGCTCCAGGAGGCGGGACACGGGCACCTGGACGCCGCGGGCCGTGGCGTTCTGCTGGCCGAACTGGCCGCCGTGGGCGCCACACTGATCGGCGCCACCGACGATATCGCCGAGATGCCGGGTGACTCGGGCCTGCGGACGCTGTGGCTCGGCGGACAGGTACGGCCCGAAGATCCGGTCGGCGACGGGCCGGCCCAGTCGCAACGCTTCGTACTGCCGATCGACTGGCCGGCGAGGCGTGACGCGCTCAGCGCGGTGGTGGGCGGTCTACCGGAGTCGACCGGGGCGGTGCGCGCCGCGCTGAACGACTGGCTGTCGTCGGTGGTGAGCTATCGGGGGGGAATTCATCAGGTACGGGAGGTTCAGGGTCGCGTCGACGAGGTGTTGGCGTTGCGGCTTCGTCTGGCCGGTGACATCGAGGCTCACCTGATGTCGGGACTTGCCGCACTCGATGAGAGCCCGCATGCCACGAGTGAGTGGTGGAACGAGTTCCGGGACCATCCGGACTTCGACCTTTCGCAGCTGTTTCAGCTGGCCCCGGTGGAGATCTACGGCTTGCTGCGCCGTTCGGTGGATCTGGACTGGGCCTTCGGGACGACGGTGGTGCCCGAGTCGATCAAGGGACGCGAGTTCGGGCCACCGCGGCCCGACAAGGTGTCGGGGAGGAACGCGAATGGCCTGGCGGTCCGCGTCAACCCGCTGTGGACACCGCTATCCGCGCTGACCGCCGCCCACTTCACCGACGCGCCGGGTGTCGCATGGCAGTTCTCCGTGACGCCCGATGGACTGCCGTGGTTCGGCAGTGAGAACGCCTCGCAGGTCGTGCCCGAGCGCGAGTGGGCGCGGTTGCAGGAGTTCCGGCTCGCTGCCGCCCGTCGGGCGGTGGCCGCAGCGGTGCGGGGCGAACCGCGGTCGGTGGACCAGACCCCGGACGAGGATGTCCCACCGCCGGTTGCCGACGGGGAAGTCGAGCGCCTCACCGCCGTGCTGAACCTGCCGGACCTGATAGCGGAGCTCGGCGTGCCCGCGCCGACACCGGAGCGGCTGCGACAGATGCTGGCTGCCCGCGAGGTCCGAGGGGCGCTTGTCGCGCCGGAGGTGCTGCGCAAGCAGTTCGACGGGCTCGGGCATCCCACCGTCGGTGCACGCTTCGGACCCGATGGCGCGTTCGTGGTCGGCGACAACCGTGCTGGTGGGGAGGTTCACTACGATCCCGACGATGACAGCCTGATCTTCAACGACCAGTCGGGCCGGACGATGAGCCCCAAGGTTCGAGCGACGCTCACCACGAAGGAATCCGACGCCTGGGTGACGCACGTCGCCCGGATGGTGAGCGCCCAGACGGGGCTGGAGTTCGAGATCGGCCTCTCCAAACAGACCGCGAAGGCGGCGCTCAAGTCGAGTCCCCGCGATCCGGAAGCGCTCGCCAAGGTCGCCATCGTCAAAGCGGGACTGTCGGACCGGCGGGCCGTCGGGCGGCTCCGCGAGGCCGCCGACCACCTGGACGCCCGAGTCGCGGCGGCACTGGATCGCCTGCCGGCCACAGCGGCGAAGACCGAGGCGACCAGGGCGTGGAGGGCGTTCCGGGACGCCGTGGCGGACACCGGGGGCTCCACCGTCGGCGCCGCGGCCAGGGCCGTCGCGGCGTATCGGACGGCGCTCTCGCAGGTGACGTCGGCCGTGGGATCGTCGGCCCCTCGGATACTCCCGGATCCGGGATATTTCTTCCCTCTCCCCGTCGTGGAGGTGCCGTCGGGGCTGTGGGTAGGTGCCGCGCAGGTTCCCGACGAAGCGGGCGACGCGGTCCGACGCCCGGGCTCGGAGCGGATCGTGGAGGTGCGCTTCCGAGCGAATCCAGACCTGGGAGACATCGGGCTGGCGCGGTTGGCTCTTCTCCGCCAGCCGGTGGATGTGGTCGACGTCGCGGTGCACCGGCCGGCGGTCGCCGACCTGACGGACGGCTTCGACGCCCAGGCGCGGGCCGATGCGTTCGGCCTTCCGGTGGACGTGGCGAGAGCGGACGCCCCGCCGCGGTATCTGACCCAGCCGCCGAGCGGATCGGTCTGGCTGGACGAGCACGGCCGGGCGGTCGACCATCCCGAACAGGCTCACTATCTGCGTGTTCGGCCGACCCGTCACCTCGTCGAGCAGCATCTCGACCACGGCCTCAGGGCGGAGCCCGCCGGACGGACATCCTCGTCGAACGCCACCGCCCCGCACATCGCGTCGTGGCGATCCGAACCGCGACCGCGCTTCGCCGGGGCCAACCGGTCCCGCTGGCAGAACGCGCTCACCCCGCAGGACCAGGCCATGGTCGACGCGGTCGTCGAGGCGGTGCACCGCCTCGACGTGACGTCCGGGCCACGGCGGGCGGCGGAACTGGCGGTGGTCGACGCGCTGCGTTCGCTGCACGTGCTCCGGGATCACCACGGCGCGGCGCGCCGGGGCGAGCACCTGCTGGCCACGATGCAGCGTCGGTTCACCCGGGACGGGCGCGCCGATCCCTCCCGGGTCCGTCGGATGATGCTGCACCACCGCACCGACCTCGGGAGTGGTCGGGAGACCCTTGGGTACGCGGCGGCGGCGGTGCGACTGGCGCTCGCCCACGGCAGTGCCCTGCCCGCCGCGACGATCGACCTGGACACCGCGACGCTGACCGTCGAGTTCGCCGCGCCGGGCGGCACCCGGCCGGTGCTCTCCGCCGAACAGCACACCGTGCCCGTCGACGTCGTTCCCGTGGACCGGTGGCCGCACGCGTTGACCGACTCCGCGCTGCTCGTCGACGATCGGCTGAAGATCCGCTCGGACGCGAGCGACAGGTCCCTCGTGCTCGGCTTTGCCGGGCTGTTCGCCCAACTCGCCACCGAGGGGGCAGCCGGTCTCACCCGGACCCTGCTGGCCGACAGCGCGGAGGCCCTGCACGCCAAACGGACGATCCTGCGGCGGATCCACTTCGGCGGCAGCACGTGGGGCACGACCCGACCGAAGCGATGGCTGAAGAAGCACCTGTCGATGCCGCACACCACCGAGGTGCTGCGGGCGGAGCTCCGCGCCATCGACGATGAACTCGCGGTGGCGGACCCCGGCCACTCCGACACCGCGGTCTGGGGCGTGGACCAGCCCGCCCACCTGAGTGGCAGGGCGTCCTTCGCCGACCACCTCGCACGGCGGATGGTCGCCGCATCGTCGGTAGCGACCACGTTCGCCGGTGGGCTGACCAACGACCCACCGCGTGCGATGGCGCTGATGGGAGCATCGGTCGCCGGGACGGGAGCACAGACCATCGTCCAGGCGGCGTCCGACGCGGCGGCGGCCAGCGTGAGCGGCAGCGCCGCGTCCAAGGCGGTACTGACGGCCCCCAAACGGTGGGGCGAGTTGGGGCGGCCGGTGAAGACTGTGCTCGGACTGCCCACCGCTCAGGTGACCAAGCGTGCGCCCTCCGCGTTGGCGCTGGCGGCTGCCTCAGGTCTGGTGACCGGTCTGGTGGGCCTCGACGTTCCGGCGGTGCTGGACGTGAACGGGCAGGTTCTCACCGAGGCGCACAAGGCGCACCGGTGGGACCTGGCCGGCCTGTCGACCGCGCTGCAGGGCGGGCAGGGTCTGCTGGCCGGCGCCGGCTCGGACTGGGTGTTCGACCTGTGGGAGGGGCGCGCGAAGGGCGCCTTCGAGCGCGCGTTGAGCGGCAGCCCGGATCACCGCCGCAACCAGTACGTGGAGGTCGCGTTCCACCACGCGCTGGAGCTGTACGGGCGGTGGGCCGAGTCCCTCAACTCGGGCATACCCGCCCCGGAGCACCTGAAGGCCGACCTCGCCGACCTCGTCGGACAGGTGGACGGGCTGGCGCAGGAGGTCGGGAGGGAGGTGGACAACAAGGTCGCCGACCTGCGGCACCGCCGTCGGCTGGTCAAGCGCTTCGGCGGCATGTTCGGTCGGCAGCAGGGGCGGCAGAGTTACGACCTGGTCGATCGCGGACTGCCCAACGGGAGGCCGAACATCTGGCACCACATGCTGCGCGTCGGCATCCAGTACTCTGCCGCGCAGGTGCCGTCCCAGGTGATCGGTCACCTCGCCGGCAGCGCGGCCGGACTCGCGGACGCCGGTGTCCTGTCTGGCGTGGGACGAGGCCTGGCCTACGGCGCCGGGTTCAGCGCGTTGAAGAACCACGAGTTCCGCGACGCGGTGGCGGTGGCGGCCTGGGACGCCAGGTTCCGGCTGGGTGTGGTCAGGACCCTGCTGGACGCGATCGCCAGGGGCGAGGCCGTGGCCGAGGGCGTGCTGCCCCGCGCCGCCGATCCGGGGCGCTACCCGTGGTTGGCGAAGTTCAGTCAGGACACCGCGCGCGTCCTGGATCAGCGCAGGATCAACCAGCTCGTCGGCCGGCCCACGGAGATCTCCAAACGTACCCAGATGATCTACAAGCATGTGCCGTCCACCGCCGCCGGAGCGCTGGGTTACGGCATCGCGGCGGGTGCTGGGATGATCGCCGCTCCGGTGGCGCTGCCCCTGATCCTCACTGTCGTCGGCGTCCTCACGGCCACCGGCGTCGGCGAGACCTACCTGCGGACCCACGAACCTCGGCACCGCCAGGCGGCACGGTTCGCCGGCGCCGTCGCCGAGGTGAGCAGCCAGCCCCGCTCCAGCGAGCAGTTCGTGCAGGTTCTCCGGGACAACCTGCGCGAGGCGGCGGTGGCGAACGAGTTGATCACGCCGATCGACCTGCCGCCCAAGGCGGGGGTACTCAAGCGGTTCGGTCGCTGGCAACGCGACGGGTTCAGCGACGTGTGGGTCAGCGGAAGGCGGCGCGTCCGACGGGCCGTCGTATGGGCGCAGGACCAGGCCCGTGCCGGCCAACCACCGCGACACCTCACCCGGCAACCGCTCCGGGCGGCCGGACCGCTGCACCTGACCGCCGCCGACCGCGCCGAAGTGGACGCGCTGCACGAGATCCTCACCGACCTCGACACGCTCAAGAGCTGGGCCGTCGGCGACGACACCGACCGCGAGCTGCTCCGTACCGACCTCGCTCTGCACCTCGACAAGCTCGGCCTCTGGCAGGGCGCGGCGGGACCGGACTGGTCCTGGAGCCAGGCGCGCTGGACGGCGATCGCCGCGGCTCTGCGATCCCGACACGGCCGGATCGACCTCCTCGGGCAGAGCGGCCCGGGCGGCGTCGAGTCCGTCGAGTCGATGGCGGCGCTCCGGCGCGCCGAGTCGGATCCGCTGTCGCCGTACCGGGTGGCCGTCGACCGCGAGCGGGAGAGGACGAATCACCTGTGGGCCGGCATCGCCAGGATGTCGTCGGCCGAGGGGCGACCGCAGCCCTGGGTGTCGGTGATCTCGCCGACGAAACTGCACATCGCGGTCGGTGACCTGAAGAGCGCCGAGCTGGACCTCCGGGTCGACACGGCGCTCAACGGGCCCGCCGAAATCGTGCTGCGGCTGCGCCACTGGTCGGCGCCGACCTACGAACTCCTCGTGCGGGACAGCGCGACCCTGCACGATCCGGACGCCCTGGGTCGTCTGCTGAACGGGGCCGTCGAGCAGATCAGGGTCGATCGGCCCGGCCTCGGCACGCGATCGTGGAACCTGGTCCAGCACGCGTTCCGCACCGAGGACAGGTACCCCGTCCTGCGTCGACAGCTCAATCCGTTCGGCCCGCCGACGTGGCCGCTTCGGCTCAGCCCCGCCATCGCCGCGCATCCCAACCTGTACGTGATCTCGTCGCACGACGGGCCGCGCCCACGCCAGCTCATCGACCAACTGATCCCGGCGGCCGCCCGGCCCGCGCAACCGGTCATCCTGCTGGACGCCCCGAGGATCGGCCACGCCGTGCTCGACGCTGATCTTGCCGCGCTGAACTACCTGCTCGAACAGTTCGCCCAGCGCGATCAGCTACCGGTGGTCGTCACCCGGGGCAGGGTGAACGGCGACGTGCTCGACGTGGCGGCGAAGTACGGTGCCGCCGTCCTGCATCCGACCCTGGACAAACCCGTCAGCGCCGGATTGAACAGCCTCCAGTTGGGCCACCGGTGGAAGGTGACCGCGTCGCGGAAGGGGCCAGGCGGCCGGGGCCTCCCGGACAGTGCGGCATGGGACCACATCACCCCGGCGGTGCTCGACGCGGCGGCTCGACTGGCGCGCCCCACCGAGGCGGTGTCCCGCGTCGATGACGCGCTCGGTGAGTTGATCTGGTCGGTCGACCTGGCAGTGGAACCGGCGGCCGGCCGTACGGTCTTCCGCACTGTGGCGCAGCGATGGTCGACAGACGGGATGAAGTCCCACCTCAACCGGGTCAAAAAAATGATCGAGCGGGTGCCCGGTCGACGCGAGCTGGGCATCCTCGCGCCGGTGCTGGAGTTCGGCGCCGCTGGCCAGGCCGACGTCGTCTTCGACTACGCGATCGCCGACGAGGCGCGACGACCCCGGGTGCTGCTCGAATCGGTGGGCCGTCTCGACCTGGCGGGGCAGCTCGACGTACCGACGGGGGTCGGGCTGACCACCGGTGCCCTCGTGTCGATGGTGAGCGCCGTCGGCGGCGACACGTCGATGCCCGCCGTCGCGGTGTCGGTGCTCGAGGTGCTCCCGGTGATCAGGGCCGGGAACTTCGCGGATGCTGAGACCTTCATCGAGACCAACCGGGGCCGATTCTCCCCGGAGGAGAAGGGGCGGTGGGTGGATGCGATCGCCGGCCTGTCCGCCAGCATGCCGGGACGCGTCGAGCAGCTCGAACGGTTGTCGCAGGCGGTGCTCACCTGCTGAGTTCGGCTCTCCTCAGTGGGTGCGGCGGAGATCGTAGGCGGGGCCTTCCGGGCCCGCCACCGACCCCAGGTACTCCTGGCCGCGCATTCGGCACCACGCCGGGAGGTCGACCGCCGCCGCCGGGTCGTCGGCCAGCACCCGGACCACCGTGCCGACCGGCACCTGCGGCATTCGCCGGGCCGCCGCGATCACCGGCAGTGGGCAGCGCTGGCCCCGGCAGTCGATCACCTCGTCCGGCATCGTCACAGCCCGACCACCCCGGCGTCGGCCCGCAGTTCGGCGACGATCCCGGGCAGCTCGGCGAGGAACCGCTCGACGTCCTCCTCGGTCGTGTCCCGGTGCAGGCTGACCCGGACGTTGCCGTGCGAGAGCACCCCCATCGCCTCCAACACGTGCGACGGCCGCAGCGTGGACGACGTACAGGACGAACCGGACGACACCGCGAAACCCCGCCGGTCCAGCGCGTGCAGCAGCGTCTCGCCGTCGACGTACAGGCAGGAGAACGTCACCAGGTGCGGCAGGCGCAGCACCGGGTCGCCGACCACCTCCACGTCGGGCACCTCGGCCGTCACCCGCGCCCGGATCCGGTCCACCAGCGGGGACAGCCGGGCCTGCTCGGCCGCCGCGTCGGCCGCCGCCGCGCGCAGGCTCGCCGCCGCCGCCACCACCGCGGGGAGGTTCACCACCCCGGGGGTACGTCCACCCTCCCGCTCGTCGGCCGGCCACGGCGACTCCCAGCGGGTGCCCTTGCGCACCGCCAGCAGCCCCACCCCGGGTGGCCCGCCCCACTTGTGGGCACTGGCGCTGAGCACCGACCAGCCGGCCGGCAGGGGCACCCGCCCGACCGACTGCGCCGCGTCCACGTACAGCGGCACCCCGACGTCAGCGCAGAGGGCCGCCGCCTCGGCGACCGGCTGCACGGTGCCCACCTCGTGGCTGGCGCTGATCAACGCCGCCAGCGCGACCCCGGGAGCCCGGACGGCGTCCGACCAGGCGGTCAGATCCAACCGGCCCGACCGGTCGACCCGCACGGCGGTGGCCGCGCCGCCGGCCGCCACGTGCCGCTCGGCGGCGTGCAGGACGGCGGAGTGCTCGATCGCCGAGTGCACCAGCGTCGCCCCGACCCGACGCCGTCCCGCCAGCGCGCCGAGCACCGCACCGTGGGCCGCGGTCGTACCACTGGGGGTGAAGGACAGCTCGTCGGCGCGGACGCCGAGCGTCTGCGCGGCGGCCTCGCGGGCGGCGTCGAGCAGTTGCCGCGCGCGGCGTGCCTGGCTGTAGATCTTCCCCGGGTCGGCCCAGCCGTCCTCCAGCGCCGCCAGCAGCGCCTGCCGGGCGACCGGATGCAGCGGCGCGGCGGTCGCCGCGTCCAGGTAGACCGAAGAGGCGCTCACGGTGGCACCTTCTGTTCGCGACTGCGGGGCTCGCAACCCCGGCTCACTCCTCGCGCTCACGGGGCCTAACGCTATCGCGGCGTTATGCCCAGGATCCCCCCGATGGGGGCGGACAGCGACCCCACCACGGCTGAGTCCGTCATGGTCGAGTAATCTGCGACCGTCGGTGACGCCTTTGCCGCCGGTGCTGACGAACGACGCACCGCGGCGCGCTAGGGAGGCAGGACCAGGTGGTCGCAAGGAGTTCGGAGGTACGGCCGTCGGCCGTACGGCACGGTGCTGCCCCACGGGTCGGTGGACGCCGGGGACGTGGTGCCGGTCGGCTGGCCGGGCTCGGTCTCGGGGGCGTGGCTCTGCTGGTTCTGCTCACGGGCTGTGACGTCGGCAAGACGTTCGACGGCTTCGGCTGGCCGCAGGGCGGCATCACCCCCGAGTCGCACCGGATGTACGACCTGTGGATCGCCTCCTGCGTCGCCGCGCTCGCGGTCGGCGTCTTCGTGTGGGGCCTGATCTTCTGGTGTGTCGTGCGCTACCGCAAGCGCGGCAACGCGCTGCCGGTGCAGACCCGCTACAACCTGCCGATGGAGTTCCTCTACACCATCGCGCCGATCCTGATCGTCTCCGTGCTCTTCTACTACACGGCGATCGTGCAGACCGACGTCGACAAGCTGTCGAAGAACCCGGACGTCACGGTCGAGGTCGTCGCGTTCAAGTGGAACTGGCAGTTCAACTACCGCGACGGTCAGGGCACGCAGGCCCGCACCACCGCGTCGACGCTCGGCACCAGTGAGGTCATCCCGGTGCTCGTGCTGCCGACCAACCGGTCCATCCGGTTCGAGGAGACCAGCCGCGACGTCATCCACTCCTTCTGGGTGCCGGAGCTGCTGTTCAAGCGGGACGTCATGCCCGGCAAGATCCGCAACGTCTTCGAGGTTTCCAGCCTGGACGCCGAGGGCGCGTACGTCGGCCGCTGCGCCGAGCTGTGCGGCAGCTACCACGCGTTCATGAACTTCGAGCTGCGGGTCGTCTCGCCGGAGAAGTACGACCAGTTCCTCGCGGCCAAGCAGGGTGGCAAGTCCACCCAGGAGGCGCTGGCCCAGATCGGCGAGGAGCCGTACGCGCAGACCACCCAGCCGTTCGACACCCGACGGACGCAGAGCAACTTCAACCCGGACGACGCTCCGGCCGGCACGGGAAGCTGAGGCAGCCGCATGAAGACCGAGTGGCGTATCTTCCTGATCATCGCCGGGTTCCTCTTCGGCGCCACCATCCTCTACGGCGCCTGGACGCACGGTGAGTCCGGCAACATCGAGTGGGTGGGCACCGTCGCCCTGGCGCTGTCGTTCCTGCTCTGCTCGATGTGCGGCGGCTTCTTCTGGTTCGTCTCCCGCCGTATCGACCTGCGCCCCGAGGACCGGGCCGACGCCGAGATCTCCGATGGCGCCGGCGAGGTCGGCTTCTTCAGTCCGGGCAGCTACTGGCCGTTCGGTCTGGCGCTGGCCGCCGCGACCGCCGCGCTGGGCCTGGTGTTCTGGCAGTTCTGGCTGATCGGCCTCGGCCTGGTGGCGGTCATCTTCGCCGCCTGCGGCCTGCTCTTCGAGTACTACACCGGCACCCGGCGCACCGCCGAGCACTGATCGACCCGGTCGCCCGCGGCGACCGACCGCGTACCGCCACGAAGGCCCGCCTCCCGAACGGGGGAGCGGGCCTTCGTCGTGGGAGCGGCTCGCTGACCTGGTTGGACGCATGCCGCCCGTGCTGTCCGATCCTGGGGGACGGGCCGAGCAGGTCGCCGCGAGCCAGTGGCCGGCGGGGGACAACCGCCGTCACCGACGCGGATCAGACGGTGGTCGCGGCTTCGGCGGTGGTGGCGGTGGCGGCGGTGGTGGCGGTCTCGATCCAACGCTCCAGCACGCCCGCCGCCGCACCCGAGTCGATCGACTCGGCGGCGCGGTCCAGACCGGCGCGCAGCGCCTCGGTCAGGTCGCCGTCGAGCGGACCCTGCGTCGCGAGCGCCGCCGCCGCGTTGACCAGGACCGCGTCGCGCACCGGGCCGGTCTCGCCGGCCAGCAGCCGACGGGCCACGCCGGCGTTGTACGCGGCGTCATGGCCGCGCAGGTCGCCGAGGGTGGCCCGGGGTACGCCGAGGTCGGTCGCGTCCAGCACGGCCTCGCGTACGGTGCCGCCCTGCGCCGCCCAGACGCGGGTCGGCGCGGCGGTGGTGAACTCGTCCAGCCCGTCCTCGCCGCGCATCACCAGCACCGAGTCGCCCCGGGCGGCGAACACACCGGCCATCACCGGTGCCATGCGCGCGTCGAAGCAGCCGACCGCGCCGGCGCGGGGACGGGCCGGGTTGGTCAGCGGGCCGAGGAAGTTGAACACGGTGGGTACGCCCAGCTCCCGGCGGACCGGCCCGGTGTGCCGCATCCCCGGGTGGAACCGGGCGGCGAAGCAGAAACCGATGCCGGCCTCGGTGACGCAGCGCACGATGGCATCGGGGTCGAGGTCGAGCGGGACGCCGAGGAACTCCAGCAGGTCGGCGGTGCCGCAGGAGGAGGACGCGGCCCGGTTGCCGTGCTTGACCACCCGTACGCCCGCGCCCGCGACGACCAGCGCGGCCATGGTGGAGATGTTGACCGTCTGGGCGAGGTCACCGCCGGTGCCCACGACGTCCAGCGCGGTGGAGCGCAGCTCGTCGGGGAGGTCGACCGGGACGGCCCGGCTCAACATCGTCTCCACCAGGCCGGCCAGCTCGGCCGAGGTCTCACCCTTGGCCCGGAGCGCCACCGCGAAGCCCGCCACCTGCGCGGCGGTCGCCGAACCGGCCATGATCTCGCCCATGGCCCAGGCGGTGTCGCCGGTGGACAGCTCCTCGCCGCGCAGCAGCGAGTTGAGCAGGTGCGGCCAGGTCCGATCGCCCATGGCGGGCCTCCCGAGCGTACGAAGTGCGGGTGGGCTGGAACGGGCGCAGGCTCGGCCGGCGCCGTGTCGGTGCCGATTGGCGCTGGGACGTCAGGCGGGTGCGTGCGTCCGCAGCAGCTCGGCCACCGTGCTGCCGGTGGTCACCGGGTCGAGCGGGTGCACCAGCGTCGCGTCGACCTCGGCGTACGCGGCGAGCCATCGGTCTGCGGCGCGGGCGATCACGAGGCAGGTGGGGGGCGCGTCGTCCCGGTCGTCCTTGATCTGCCGGGCGATGCCGATGCCGCCGCCGGGGCTCGCCTCGCCGTCGAGCAGCAGCAGGTCGATCTCGTAGTCGTCGACGAGCCGGATGGTCTCGGCGTAGGTCGACGCGTCGACGAACTCGATCTGCAGCCCGGGGGCGGGTCGGGTGCCCACGGCGAGCCGCATCCGGTCACGGACCTGCGGGTCGTCGCTGTAGAGCAGGACGGTGCACAGACGCTCACTCATGCCGACACTCCGCTTCCAACCTCGTAGCTGCCCGCCGATCGTACCGGCCGACGTGACGTACCTGACACGCCGCCCGCTCTCCGCGCGTCCGACGTACCGTCTGCGCAGCTCAGGCCGTCGCGGCGTCGGCGGCGCGGTCGCGGGCCTCCTGGCGGTCCAGCTCGCGGTCGACGCGGCGGGCCTCCCGCTCGGACTGCTTGACCCACTGCACGACCAGCACCGCGAGCATGGTCACGCTGACGAACTCACCGCCAGCCCAGAGGATGCCGCCGGCGACCACCTGGTCGGCCTTGGGGTCGGCCCAGCTCAGGTTGAGCGACGGGTACCAGTCGCCGCCCAAGAGCGTGGTGCTCTGCATGATGGTGAGACCGAGCACGGTGTGGAACGGCACGGAGAGCAGCATCAGCAGCGCCCGCGCCGGGTACGGCCAGCGGCCGGGCAGCGGATCGAGGCCGAGCAGCGGCCAGAAGAACACGCAGCCGGTCAGGATGAAGTGCGCGTGCACCAGCTCGTGCGCCCAGGCGTGTTCCAGGGTGAAGCGGTACAGGTCACTGAAGTACAGCGCGAACGGGTTGACGACGAAGATGGCGAACGCCACCAGCGGGAAGCTGTAGACCCGGGCGACGCGGCTGTGCACGATCGCCAGGAGCCGCTTGCGCGGTCCGACCGGCAGGGTCCGCAGGGCCAGCGTCATCGGCGCGCCCAGCGCCAGGAAGATCGGCGACACCATGGAGAGCACCATGTGCTGGACCATGTGCACCGACAGCAGCGCGGTGTCGTAGGCGTGCAGCCCGCTGACCGTGACCAGCGCGATGCCGCCGAGGCCGGGCCCGAGGAAGAAGACGGTACGGGCGACCGGCCAGCGGTCGCCGCGGATGCGCAGCCGGTACACGCCGTAGAGGTAGAGGCCGGCGGCGAGCACCAGGCCGAGGGCCAGCCAGCTGTCCAGCCGGGTCTCGGTCAGCACCGCACCGATGGTGAACGGTGGTGGGGTCGCCTCTGCCCCGGCGGCCAGCGCCGACGGGCCCGCCGGAGTGGCCGCGAGCACCTCGGCCGGGACGGCCGAGGTGGCGGCGAGGATGGGATCGACGTGCAGCACGCTTTTCAGGCTAGGCCAGGCGAACCGGGCCCTGACGCTCGGCCCACGGAAGGCGCAGGTTTGCCACCCCGCTGATCGCCGGCCCCGGTCAGGGGCAATAATGACGGCGTGACTGCGGCCCCAGCCATTGACAAGAGCCGGATCCACTCTCTGACGCGACCCAACATGGTCAGCGTGGGGACGATCGTGTGGCTCTCCAGCGAACTCATGTTCTTCGCGGCGCTCTTCGCGATGTACTTCTCGATCCGCGCGGCTGCGCCGGAGCAGTGGGAGAAGCACACCGAGTCGCTGAACATCCCGTACGCGACCACCTTCACGGTGATCCTGGTGCTGTCCTCGGTGACCTGCCAGCTCGGCGTCTTCGCGGCGGAGAAGGGTGACGTGCACGCGCTGCGTCGCTGGTTCACCGTCACCTTCGTGATGGGCCTGATCTTCGTGCTCGGCCAGGTGAACGAGTACCGCCACCTGGTGGAGGACGGCATCAAGATCAACGCCGACGGCTACGGCTCGATGTTCTACCTGACGACCGGCTTCCACGGCCTGCACGTGACCGGCGGTCTCATCGCCTTCATCATCTTCATGGTCCGCACGACCATGGGCCGGTTCACGCCGGCGCAGGCGACCTCGGCGATCGTCGTGTCGTACTACTGGCACTTCGTCGACGTCGTGTGGATCGGCCTGTACGCCATGATCTACTGGCTTCAGTGATCTTGGCGCGTCACGAACCGCGCCGCTGCTCCGTCCCCTGAGACAAGGTCCAACCGGTTAAGGACACAGCTCATGACTTCTGACAACGACCGCCGACGCGGCCTGCTCGCGCGGTTGCGCGGGCGGCCCGCCGCGCGCAGCAGGGGCCGCCGCCGGCTGGGCGCCGCGGTCCGGCTGATCGCGGCGCTGATGCTCGCCGGCGGCGCCTACACCGTCTTCGCCCCCGGTGCGCAGGCGCAGGACAATCCGCCGCTCACCGGCGCCGCAGCCGAGGGCAAGGCGCTGTTCGACGTGAGCTGTGTGACCTGCCACGGACGCAACGCCCAGGGCGTCGAGGGTCGCGGGCCGAGCCTGATCGGCGTCGGCGCGGCCTCGGTCGAGTTCCAGGTCAGCTCGGGCCGTATGCCGCTGGCCCGCCAGGAGGCCCAGGCGCACCGTAAGCCCCCGGTCTTCACCGACGAGCAGGTCCGTCAGCTCGCCCAGTACGTCCAGGAGCTCGGCGGCGGTCCGGTCGTGCCGGGCACCGAAGACGACCTGCACGAGAACGGCAACGTCGCGGCTGGCGGCGAGCTGTTCCGGATCAACTGCTCGCAGTGCCACGCCTTCGGCGGTGGCGGCGGTGCGCTCTCCTCGGGCAAGTTCGCCCCGAGCCTGCACCCGGCGACCGACCGGCAGATCTACGCGGCGATGCTGAGCGGCCCGCAGAACATGCCGGTGTTCGGCGACAACCAGATCACGCCGGAGCAGAAGGCGGACATCATCGCCTACATCCAGGAGACGCTGAAGACCGACCAGGATCCGGGCGGGTTCAACCTCGGCCGGTACGGGCCGTCCACCGAGGGCCTGGCGATCTTCCTGGTTGGCATCGTGGCGCTCGTCTTCGCTAGCCTGTGGATTGCGGGTAAGTCGTGACCGAGCGGATCGTCAGTTTCAGTGCCGTGGTGCCGCTCGGCGCCACCCGTAGCGAGGTGACGGCATGAGCACGCACACCGAGCACCAGGCCCCCCAGGGCCAGGAGCCGCTCGACGTGAACGACCCCCGGCTGAGCCGGTTCGACATCGTCCGCGAGGGCGCGCGTCGGGACGACATCGAGATCGTCCACTACGAGCCGCAGGTGCTGCCGGGCACCAAGGCGGAGCGTCGGCTGACCCGCGTGGTGGCCGGATTCTTCCTGATCACCGGCCTGGCGGCGACCGCCTTCCTGGCCATCTACATCTGGTGGCCGTGGCAGTACGCGCCGGGCCGCGGCGGCGACAAGTTCTACACGCCGCTGCTGGGCGCCACCCTCGGCGTGGCCCTGCTCGCCGTCGGCTTCGGCATCCTGACCTGGGGCAAGAAGTTGCTGCCCAAGGAGGTCTCGATCCAGGACCGGCACGAGGGTCAGGTTGATTCCGAGGGCCGTACCATCACCGGCCAGACCCTGCTCTACGTGGCCGACGAGCTGGGTGTGAAGCGTCGTCCGCTGCTCGGCATCTCGCTGCTGGCCGGTCTCGCGCCGGTCGCCGCGGTCGCGGCGGCGCCGCTGGTCGGCGGGCTGATCTCCCAGCCGCACAAGAACAACCAGATGTTCACCACCGGGTTCGCCCCGGCCGAGGGTGGGCAGAAGATCCGCCTGGTCCGCGAGGACGGCCGTCCGGTTCGCCCGGCGGACATCAGCGCGGGTGGCCAGCTGACGGTCTTCCCGGGCATCGAGCACGGCGTGAGCAACCGGCACGCCGACTCGCCGACGCTGCTGATCCACCTGCGCGATTCGGACGCCCAGAAGTCCCGCGAGGCCAACTCCCGTCCCGACGTCGGCCACGGCGACTTCATGTGGGGCAACTACGCGGCGTTCTCCAAGATCTGCACGCACGCCGGCTGCCCCGCCAGCCTCTTCGAGCAGCAGACCAACCGGCTGCTCTGCCCGTGCCACCAGTCCCAGTTCCTGATCACCGACAACGCCCGGCCCGTCTTCGGCCCCGCCAGCCGGCGGCTGCCACAGCTGCCCATCGAGGTGGACTCCGAGGGCTTCTTCGTGGCGAAGTCCGACTACACCGAGACCGTCGGGCCTGACTTCTGGGAGCGGCCGTGAAGCGTCGAAAGTTTGACCTGGCAGCCACGCCGGGCAAGGCCGCGGCGGGGGTGGACGACCGCTTCGCGGTGGCCACGCCGCTGCGCAAGCTGCTGAACAAGGTCTTCCCGGACCACTGGTCGTTCCTGCTGGGCGAGATCGCGCTGTTCTCGTTCATCGTTCTGCTGTTGACCGGTGTGTTCCTCACCTTCTTCTACGAGCCGGCGATGACCGAGGTGGTCTACGACGGCAGCTACGCGCCGTTGCAGGGCACGCCGATGTCCGCCGCGTACGCCTCCAGCCTGGACCTGTCGTTCGACGTCCGTGGTGGCCTGGTGATGCGGCAGATGCACCACTGGGCGGCGCTGCTGTTCATGGCCGCGATCGTCGTGCACATGCTGCGGGTGTTCTTCACCGGCGCCTTCCGCAAGCCGCGTGAGACCAACTGGATCATCGGCTCGCTGCTGTTCTGGGTCGGCTTCCTGGCCGGCTTCACCGGCTACTCGCTGCCGGACGACGGCCTGTCCGGCACCGGTCTGCGGATCGCCTCCGCGATCATGCTGTCCATCCCGGTGGTGGGCTCCTGGCTGACGTCGTCGATCTTCGGCGGGGAGTTCCCCGGCACGATCATCATCAGCCGGTTCTTCATCGCCCACGTCCTGCTGATCCCGGGCCTGCTGCTCGCGCTGATCAGCGCCCACCTCGGTCTGGTCTTCAAGCAGAAGCACACCCAGTGGCCCGGCCCCGGCCGGACCAACAACAACGTGGTCGGCGAGCGGATGTTCCCGCGCTACGCGCTCAAGCAGGGCGGCTTCTTCATGGTCGTCTTCGGCGTGATCGCGCTGCTGGGCGGTCTGTTCCAGATCAACCCGATCTGGCTGTTCGGCCCGTACGAGGCGTGGGTGGTCTCGGCCGCCAGCCAGCCCGACTGGTACGTCATGTTCCTCGACGGCTCGACCCGACTCATGCCGGCGTGGCAGCTCAACATCCCGATCGGCGACGGGTACGTCATCCCGCCGCTGTTCTGGCCGACCGTCGTACTGCCCGGCATCCTGGTCGGCCTGTCGACGATGTACCCGTTCCTGGAGGCCCGGCACCTCAAGGACCGCAAGAGCCACAACCTGCTCCAGCGGCCCCGGGACGTTCCGGCCCGTACGGCCGTGGGTGCCATGGCCGTCGCCTTCTACATCGTGCTGACGCTCTCGGGCGCCAACGACGTGATCGCCGACAAGTTCCAGATCAGCCTGAACGCCATGACCTGGGCGGGCCGGATCGGCCTGCTCGTGGTCCCGCCGCTGGCGTACTACGTCACCTACCGGCTCTGCCTGGGTCTGCAGCAGCACGACCGGGAGGTGCTCGCGCACGGCGTGGAGACCGGCATCATCCGGCGTCTGCCGGACGGCCGGTTCGTCGAGGTCCACCAGCCGCTCAGCGCGGCGAACGGGCACGCGGACGGCCACGGCGAGCTGGACTACGTCGGCTGGGTGGTGCCGAAGAAGATGAACCGGCTCGGGGCGCTCGGCCCGGCGGTCCGGGGCTTCTTCTACCCGATCGAGAAGCCGGTGGAGGCGCCGGTCTCGCCGGGTCACCCGCCGGTCGAGCCCCGGCCCGACCGCGCGGAGATCGGCAGCGGCGAGAGCCGCCACTGACCTCCCGACAGCACCGTCACGTGACGCCCGCCGGACTTCCGGCGGGCGTCACGTCGTTGTCGGTGTCCCGCCACCCATCCGAGGAGAAGTCGGACGGGCACGGCGGGACCGGTCGACCCCGCGCGCCGGGCGATCGCAGGAATAACCCCCGTGAGCCGGGTATCCGTGCGATCCAACGTCTCAAGGGGGGGAAGCATGTTGGGTCTCAAACGCCTCGGCCTGTTGGCCGCGCTGGTGCTGGTCGGCCTCGCACCGGCAGCGGCCGCCCAGGCAGCGGCACAGCCGTCGACGCAGGACACCCAGTATCTGCAGGCGGTGCACCAGGTCAACCTTTTCGAGATCACCGCCGGTGAGCTGGCTCAGCAGAAGGGCCAGAACCAGAGGGTGAAGGACCTGGGCGCGATGTTCAAGACCGACCACACCCAGCTGGACCAGACGGTGCAGCAGACCGCGTCGCAGCTCAACGTCGAACTGCCGAACGAGCCGACGGCCGATCAGCAGGCGGTCATCGACAAGCTGAACAACGCCAGCGGCACGGAGTTCGACCGGCTCTGGGTGACCAGTGAGCTGGCCGGTCACGTCCAGGCCATCCAGGCCACCCAGACGGAGATCTCGCAGGGCTCCGAGCAGACGGTGGTCCAGTTGGCCCAGACCGCCCTGCCGACGTTGCAGGCGCACTACGACGAGCTGGTCCAGCTCGCCAACCAGTTGGGCATCCCGGTCCCGCAGACCAGCGCCAGCGGCACGCCCAGCCCGGGCACCTCGTCGCCGGCTCCGGGTGGGACCACCGAGTCGCCGGCTCCGAGTGGTGGCATCACCGAGTCGCCGGAACCGGGCCTCGGCACCACCGAGCGGCCCGCTCCCAGCGAGAGCTGACCTCGCGGTAGCGCGACGGCCGGTCCACTCCGCACGGGTGGACCGGCCGCGGCGCGTCCCGCGTCGGGCGCGAGCGCGGCCCGCGGGTCAGTCGGCGTCCGCGAGGCCGATCGCGAACGTCTCCTCAAGGTCGAGCTTCGAGTACGCCCGGAACGCGATGTGCGACTCCGTGTTCAGGACACCCGGCACCTTGGAGATGCTGCCCGCGATGACCTGTGCGATCTGGTCGAACTCGCGGACCCGGACGATGGCGATGAGGTCGACGTGCCCGGCCACCGAGTAGACCTCGCTGACACCGGCGACGTTGGCCAGGGCCTCCGCCACCTCGGGGATCGCGTCGGTGGCACAGTCGATCAGCACGATCGCGGTGATCACGGGGCATTTCTCCGTTCGTCGGCGTCGCTGCCCATGCTAGATGCTCCGGGCGGGACTCCAGGACGGGTGTACCCGGCACCCGTCCTCCCGTGCCCGTCGCCGTTGCTCGGTGTCGGATGCCCGGCGCTGTCGCCATCAGTCGTCGCCTCGGCCCGCCGACCCGCCGACCCGCCGACCCGCCGACCCGCCGACCCGCCGACCCGCCGACCCCGCTAACCCGCTAACCCGCCGACCCGCTAACCCGCCGACCCCGCCGGCCCCGCCAACCCGACCGGTCCGCCGACTTGCGGGGTCGGTGGCGTGGCGGGTGGCCGACCCGCGGGGCTTTCGAACCGGGGGCGCGCGAACGGCCGGCCCGGCGGCGCGGGCGCGCGGGATCAGTCGTGGGCGGTGGCGTGCACCGTACCGTCGTCGCCGAAGCGGATCGCGTCCCGCAGACGCTCGCCGTCCCGTACGGTCGCGCCCGGCCAGATCACGCTGCGCCGCACGTCGCCGCCCACCCGGGCATCCGCGCCGACGACCGACTCGACACAGCTCCCGGTCACCGTGGCGGACTCGTCGACCAGGACACCGCCGGCCGCCGCGTGCAGGTTGGCCGCCAGGTAGTCGGCGGGGGTGCCGGTGTCGTAGAAGGTCCCCGCGTACGGCACCACGTCGAGCGTCCCGGCCGCCTCCGCCGGGCGCCACACCGCGCGTACCAGGTCGGAGAAGACCACCGGTAGGTCGCGTACGAGTCGCCACGGCAGCAGCGAGAAACCGGCGAAGCAGTGCCCGGCGAAGGTGCCCGGCGCGCCCGGGTCGGCGGCGGGCTGCCCGAGCAGGCGTACGGAGTCCCGGTCCCAGCCGTCCAGCAGCGCGGCCACGTCGGGGCCCGGCGCGGTGACCGGATCGGCCAGGTACGCGTCGGCGTTGCCGACCAGGACCGGCCGGCCGTCGATCCAGTCCCGCAGGTTGGCCACGCCGCCGGCCGTGCCGAGCGGGTCGCCGGGCTCCACCGACAGGTGGGCGCGGTCGCCGACGTGTGCGACCACCTGGTCGGCGAGGTAGCAGGCGTTCACCGCGACCCGTGCGGGACCGGTCAGGCCGAGACCGGCCAGCCGGCTCAGCGCCCGGTCCAGCAGGGGCACGTTGCCGACCGGGCACAGCGCCTTGGGCACCCGTTCGGTGAGCGGGCGCAGCCGGGTGCCCTCGCCGGCGGCGAGTACGACCGCGCAGACGTCCTCCGGCCAGCCCGCCCTGGTCATGGCGCGGTGTCGGGCACCGGCGGCGGGAACTGCCCGGCCAGCGGCCCGATGTCGTAGTAGGCGAGCAGCCGCGCCGTCGGCCAGGTCAGCTTGGGCAGGTCGTCCAGCGGATGCCAGGCGGCCTCGAAGACCTCCCCGCCGTCTACCACCAGTTCGGTGCTGGACGCCGGAACCTCCGTCTCGAAGACCATGTCCACCCAGCCCTTGGCGTGCACGATCGCGTTCGGCACGGCCGGGCGCAGCCGGGACGGCGGCAGCCGGACGCCGGACTCCTCGAACAGTTCGCGAGCCGCGCCCACGACCGGCGGCTCACCCCGGTTGAGCAGACCGGCGGGGAGCGACCAGCCCTTGCCGGGGGGCTGGCGCAGCATCAGCAGCCGACCCGCACCCGTCGCCTCGGCGTCGCGGACCAGGGTGACCGCGCCGACGATGTACTTCGGTACGGCGAGCCGGACCAGGCGACGGCGCACCGGCAACGGCAGCCGGTAGAAGGCCTGGTAGAAGAGAGCCCGACCGGTGGCGCGGGAACGGGGGATCATGACCCCCAGGTTAGTGGTCACGAATGTCGTTCAGACGCGCTGGGGCCCGCCCGGTCACTGTCGATGGTCGACGAGGTCGATGAGCTGGCGTACCACGGCGTCCGGTTCGATCACCCGGTCGAAGACCGCGACGAGCAGGGTCTCCAGGTCGGGATAGCCCAACTCTTCGGAGAGCCGCAGCAGGGGCAGGTCGCTGGCGAGACCACGGTTGTGTTGACGCAGGGCGAGACCGATGGTGGCCCGACCGAGGCGGACCTTGTCGCTGATCGTGATGCCCGGCTCGGTGTGTTCGGCGAACCACCTGTTGATCTGCATCTGCGCGTGCGGCGACTTGACGAAATCCAGCCACTCCTTGCGCGGGCCGCGCGGCGCGGCGGCGGCCTCGAAGCCGTTGTCGGCGTCGTTCTCGGTGAAGATCTCCACCACGTCGCCCTCGTCCAGCTCCGAGCTCAGCGGAGCGAGCCGGCCGTTGATGCGGGCGGCGAGGCAGTGGTCGCCCCGGTGACTGCCCAGCTCGTACGCCAGGTCGACGGGTGTGGCGCCGGCCGGCAGCACCACCTGACGACCGTCGGCGAAGACCTGGATCTGGCCCTCGGCGAGGTCGCAGCGCAGCGACTCGTAGAACTGTGCCGGGTCGGCAGCCTCCGGCTCCCAGTCGAGCACTCGACGCAGCCAGTCCAACTGCTCGGCCCGGGCCGCCGCGCTGCCGCCGCCCGGGCGGGGGAAGCGGAAGTCGGCGGCGATGCCGTACTCGGCCGAGCGGTGCATCTCCCCGGTGCGGATCAGCACCTCCACCGTGCGGTCCCGCGGGCCGCAGACGCTCGTGTGCAGCGAGCGGTAGAGGTTGTTCTTCGGCGAGGCGATGAAGTCCTTGAAACGGCCCGCGACCGGCCGCCAGGTGCCGTGGATCGCGCCCAGCGCCGCGTAACAGTCGGTGGCCGGGCCGTCGACCACCACCGAGATGCGGGGCAGGTCGTACGGCGCGGTGTGGCCGCCGGCGATGGTGTCTTTCCAGATCGAGTAGAGGTGCCGGGGTCGGGGGCTGACCTCGGCGTCGACCCGGCTGCGCTTGAGCGCCACCCGGGCGCGGCTGACCACCGCGTCGAGGTACGCGTCCCAGCCCGGCCGGTCATGCACGTGTCGGGCCAGCCGGGCGTGCTCGTCGGGCTCCAGGTGCAGCAGCACCACGTCGTCCAGCTCACGTTTGAGGGTCTGGATGCCCAACCGGTCGCAGAGGGGGACCAGGACCTCCTGCGTCTTGCGGGCGATCCGTTCGCGGGACGCCGCCGAGCGCACACCGAGGGTACGCATGTTGTGCAGCCGGTCGGCCAGCTTGATGATTAGCACCCGGACGTCCTTGGCGGCCGCGACGATCATCTTGCGGATCGTCTCCGCCTCGGCGGCCTTGCCGTAGAACGCCTTGTCGAACTTGGTCACCCCGTCGACCAGGTGGGCCACCTCGTGGCCGAAGTCCTCCGACAGCGCCTGGAGCGTGTAGCGGGTGTCCTCGACGGTGTCGTGCAGCAGCGCCGCGACCAGCGTGGTGGTGTCCATGCCCAGCTCGGCGCAGATCTGCGCCACCGCGAGCGGATGGGTGATGTACGGCTCGCCGCTCTTGCGGAACTGCCCGCGGTGCATGTTCTCCGCGATCGTGTACGCCCGTCGCAGCACTGCCGGATCGGTGCCGGCGTGGATGCCCCGGTGGGTGCGGACCAGGTGGGTGACCGGGTCGGAGTCGTTGGTCGGCCAGGTGAGCAACGACCGCAGTCGGCGGGTGAGGGGCAGCTCACCCGACCGGGTTGGCAGGGCGCCCCCCAGGGCGGCGCCGTGTCCGGCGTCGACGTCCACGAGGGACACCTCCTCACCCCGGCTCCGCGACCGCCGGACCGGGCGATCGGGAGCAGGCCCACGAAACGGGCAGGACTGCACTTCTCTAACAGCCTAAGCGAGTCGACGTAGTCCGATCGGTCAGTTGGTCATGAGCGTTCGGTCGAGAGTTGGTGCGACGCCCCGCTCTCGGCCTTCGCCAGCAGGTCACCGAAGCGGCCCGCGCCGCCCGCCGGTGAGGACCAACCGGACGATATCTCGACCAGCCGGGTCTCCGGCCGCTCCAACCAGGACAGGATCCGCTCGGACTCCTCGGCGGTGGCCGACGGCACCGGCCCGTGCCCGCCCGACACTGTCTCGGCCGTGGCGCGGATGGTGTTCAGCGTGGGTCGCGGGTGGACGCCCGGCGGGGACACGCCCGCCCCGGCCAGCCGTCCGTGCCGGATCAGGGCCAGCTCCCAGCCGCCGCGGGCGGCCGGTCGGGCCGCCGCCAACTCGACGATCCCGGTCAGCGCCGCCAGCCGCTGCATCCGCACGGTGGCGCGCAGCACCGCGGCCAGCCGGGATCGCACCACGGCGGCCTCCTCGTAGCGCTGGTCGGCCGCGAGCACGTCGATCCGGGCCAGCAGCGCGTCCACCACCGGCTGCGGGTCGCTGGTGGTGGCGGTGCGGAACGGCCCGACCGCTGCGTCGTCGTACTCCTCGGGGGTGATCCTGTGCTCGCAGGGCGCCGGGCAGCGACCCAGCTCGGCCAGCGCGCAGGCCGGCGTGACGGTGCGCAGCGAGAGCCGGTGCGTGCACTGGCGCAGTGGGACGGCGTCGTGGAAGCCGGCGGCGGCCAGCTCCGCGGCCCGCCGGGAGGTGAACGGCCCGAGGTAGGCGGTGTCCGCGGGGGAGATGTCACGCACGATCGACAACCGGGGGTACGGCCCGTCGGTCAGCTTGAGCCAGACCATCCGCTCCGGGTATTTCGACCGCCTGTTGTACGGCGGCGCGTGCGCGGCGATCAACCGCAGCTCACGGACCTCCGCCTCCAACGAGTGCGCGCACTCCACGGCCTCCACGCGCTCGGCCGCGGCCAGCATCTCGGAGATCCGGGCGCGCTTCTCGCCGGCCGTGAAGTAGCTGCGCACCCGGGTGGCGATGTCTCCCGAGGTGCCGACGTAGAGCGGCCGGCCGTCCGCGGCCCGGAAGATGTAGACACCCGGGACCTTGGGCAACCCCTCGGCCAGGTGCCGCTTGCGGCGCTGCGTCGGGGTGACCGCGCGGGCGAACTCGATGGCGTCGCCGACGGTGTCGACGCGGTGCCCGCCGAGACGGCCGATCAGGCCGTGCAGCACGTCGACGGTGGCCCTCGCGTCGTCCAGCGCGCGGTGGGAGGGCTGGGTGGTGGTCCGGAAGTACGCCGCCAGGGTGCCCAGCTTTCGGTTGGGCACCTCGTCGCGGGTCAGCACCCGCCGGGCCAGCGCCGCCGTGTCCAGCACGCGGGGGTTGGGCCAGCGGTACCCGTGCTTGGCGCAGGCGGCCTTGAGGAAGCCCACGTCGTACGGGGCGTTGTGGGCCACCAGCACCGCGTCGGCGATGAACTCCAGGAAGCTGGGCAGCACCTGCTCGATCGGCGGGGCCGGCAGCAGCATGGCCTGGGTGATCCCGGTCAGCACGGTGATGAACGGCGGGATCGGCTGCCCCGGGTTGACCAGGGTGGCCAGCACTCCCAGCTCCTCGCCGCCGCGCACCTTGACCGCGCCGATCTCGGTGATGCCGCCGCCGTCCGGCGCGCCGCCGGTGGTCTCCAGGTCGACCACCACGAAGGTCGTCGCGTACAGCGGCAGGGCCCGGTCCACCCCGCCCACCGCCGGGTCGAGACCGGCCAGTGACTCCTGGACGTACTCCGCCTGTGCCATCGGCGGCACGCTAGCGCCCCGGTCCGACACTCCCGTCACAGCCGTCCCAGCAGTCACCATGGGGCTAGGATGAGAGATCGGCTCACTCACCGGGCAGTGGGCCCGCCAGCGGTGGGAGACTTGCCACATGCCCCTCACCGAGCCGCACGACGACCACCTCCCGCAGGAGGGTCCGGTCGCGCGCGACGGTGCCGTGGGCGATCCGGACACCGGCGGCAATCCCGTCGAATCGGCGATCGAGCCGGAGCCGACACTGCCCGAGCCGGTCCGCCAGCGGATCGTGGCGCTGACCGCCGCTGTGCTGCCCACCCTCCCCGCCGACGAGGTACCGGTGCCGCTGCGGCGGGTGGCCAAGTTCGCCCCCAACCGCCGGGCCCGCCTCGGCGCTCCGGCCATCGCCGCCCAGCTCACCGGTGACCCGCTGTTCCGGCAGCGGGTCACCGCCCGGGTGCTGACCGACGCCGGTGACCTCGGCGCGGCCGTGGTCGAGGGCACCGCGCCGGCCGCCGCCGACCCGGTCGAGGTGGCCGCGCTGGCGTATCTGGCCCGACCGCGCGGCTGGCGGGAGCTGATCGACGCCAGCGGCGCCGCGGTGCGCGCCGAGGTGGACAGCGCCGTCGTCGCCGAACTGGTCCGCGAGGCCGAGCAGCGGGCCACCCGCGCCGAACACGATCGCGCGGTGGCCCGGGTCGAGGCCGACAAGCTCCGCGACGAGCTGGCACGGGTCCGGGAGGAGCTGGGTCAGCTTCGCGAGGAGTCCCGTCAGTTGGCCCGTACCCTGCGCGAGACGCAGACCCGCGAGCGCAAGGCCACCGAACTTCTCGCCACCGAGCGGGGTCGCGCGGCCCGGGCCAGCGCCGAGGTGGACGCCGAGCTGCGCCGCGCCCGCGCTCGGCTCGCCGAGGCCGAGGCGGCGGCCGGGGTGGCCCGCGCCAGCGCCAAGGAGGCCCGTTCGGTCGACGACGCCCGCCTCTGGCTGCTGCTGGAGACCATCGGCCAGGCCGCCGTCGGGCTGCGCCGGGAACTGGCGCTCGACCCGGTCGACAAGCTCCCCGCCGACTTCGTCGCGGACGCGTTCGCCGAGCAGCCGGGCAGCGCTCCGGCCGGCCCGGCCGCCCGTGCCCGGGACACCGACGACCCGGCCCGGCTCGACCAGCTACTCGCCCTGCCCCGGGCGCACCTCGTGGTGGACGGCTACAACGTCACCAAGCGCGGCTTCGGCGAGATGTCGCTGGAGCAGCAGCGCAAGCGCCTCATCACCGGGCTGGGCGGGATCGCCGCGCAGACCGGCGACGAGATCACCGTGGTGTTCGACGGGGCCGAGCGGATGCACGGGCTGCCCCCCGCCCCGCGCGGCGTACGGGTGCTCTTCTCCCGCAAGGGCGAGACCGCCGACGAGCTGATCCGACGCCTGGTCCGCGCCGAGCCGGCCGGCCGCCCGGTCGTCGTGGTCTCGTCCGACCGCGAGGTCGCCGACGGCGTACGCCGGCACGGGGCGTACCCGCTGGGGGCCGACTCGCTGCTGCGCCGCCTCGCCCGCTCCTGACCGCGCATCCGGGCCGAGCCGTCGGGGCGGGCAAGAATCCGGCGAGGTTCTTGCAGGTCCGGTCGGCGACGTTGTCCGCATCCGCCCGGCACCGTCGGGCACCGGACGAAGACAGGCGAACGACATGAGAAAAAGACTGCTGGGCACCATCCTCGGCACGGTTGTCACACTGGCGGCGCTCCTCGTCGCCCCGGCACCGGCCCAGGCGGCCTCGGGCGGCGGCTGCACCGGCGCCTACCCGATCAGCTCGTGCATCTCGTACCAGGGCTCCAACCAGACCGTGGTGGGTGACTTCTACATGAACGCCACACCGGACCAGTCCCGGTGCACGGCGTACCTTCAGCTGCGGACCACGAACAACGGCAACACCTCCTGGATTTACTACGACCTCAGCCGGACCGGCCGGTTCGGACCGATCAGCCGCAACGTCAACGTGATGAACAACTTCAAGGGCTCCGCCGTCGCGGTGGTCGAGGTCTACACGTGCAGCGGAACGTTGCACGGCATCTTCACCAGCCCTCGGGTGTACTACCCGTGACGTCCTGATCCGGGCGCGGGCGCGGGAGCGGCCCCCGCCCGAGAGCGCGGGACAGCCCCCGGGGGCCGGCCGGGGGGGGGGGGGGGGGGGGGCGGTGTTAGACAA
>NZ_JBNCKT010000004.1:0-71571 GCF_049841675.1 Micromonospora sp. DT4 | reverse complement strand
TTTGGGTGTTTGAGTTTCTGGCCGGGCGTGGGTCTTTTCGGCCCCCGGGCCCGGATCGCGCGTCAGACGCAGCGGGAGACGGTGGGTTCGGGTCGTGGCCGGTGTACATGTAGTCGCCGGCGAGCATGCCGCTCGCGCTTCCGTAGAAGGCGTTGTACCAGACGGTGTCGCCGTTGACCGACGATCCGGTCGCCCAGCAGTTCAGGTAGACCGACTGGCCCTTCGGGATCGTGAGGATGACCGAACACTGCGAGTTGTTCAGCCACTGGCAGTAGCGCAGGTTCGGGTCCGTCTTCGTCTGGAAGTAGCCACCGGCGAACGCCGGTGTGGCGACGCGTGTGATCGAGGATGGTCCGCGCATTTCGAAACCTCCGGTGGGGCCAACGTGGATACGGTCGGTCGCCGTGGCGTACGGGGCGGTTCGCGCCCCCGGCGGTGGTTCATCGGGCGGCGGTGGATCGGCCGTAGGGCAACGATCGCAGCGGGCCGCTGCCCGCGAACAGGCGCTTGACCGGCAGTTGACCGGCGATTGGGCCGGCCATGTTCGGGGGCCGGGGGCACCATGGCGCCTCGATCGACACGAGGTCGGCGATGTCGTGGTGTCCGGCCGGTCGGGATACCCCGATTTCGCTGATCTGGAGTCGATCTAGCCCTCAACGCGGCGGTGCGGGCGGTTCTGTCGTACCCGGTGGATAGCGTCGATGTGACCGACGGTGCTCGGGTGGCGACGACAGGGTGTCGACCGCGCATCGCGAGCGATCAGGAGGCGTGATGCTCATCGACTGCGACGGGTGCGCGAAGCGGGCCGACGGCTGTTCCGGCTGCCCGCTGACCGCCCTGTTCGACGACACGTCCCCGGCGGCCGGGCTGGTCGCCGCCGAGGTCGAGGCGATCGAGGTGTTCGCCCGGGCCGGCTTCGACGTCGAGGTGCTGGCCGCGCCCGCGCGGCACGACGTCCCTGCCCGGCCCGACGTCCCTGCCCGGGGCGACGGTCCCGTCCGGCCCGACGTCCCTGCCCGGGGCGACGGTCCCGTCCGGCCCGACGTCCCTGCCCGGCACGACGGTCCCGTCCGGCCCGACGCTTCCGGCCGGCCCGGGGGCCCCGCGCGCCGGGTCCGCCGGGCGGCCTGAGCGCCTGCACGGGCCATCCGCGCCGGGTGGCACGGGCCCCGCGCGGCCATTCGCCCGGCCGGGTGGGCGGAGCGCGACACCGCGCCCGAAGCGGACTTTTCGCGGGCCATAGGATGGGCGGTCACGGCGGGAGGAGCGGCGGGATGAACGGGGTAGGACGCGAGCACGGCGGGCTCGTCGGTGCCTCGCGGCAGGCGGTGCCCCGGTGAGCCCGCGCGGCTGGGCGGTGCTGACGTTGGCCGCGTTGACGGTGGCCCTGCTGGTGACCGTCGCGGTGTTCATCCCCTGGCATCGGCCCCCGGCGCCCCGTGCCGACCAGCTCGCCGCGCTGCGGGATCTTCCGGCCGACCAGGTGGCCAAGGGGCGTGAGTTCCGGGCCGCCCTGCGCCCCGGCGGCTACGCGGCGCTCGCCGTGGGGCTGCTGATCGCCGTCGCGCTCGGCCTCACCCCGCTGGGCAGCCGCCTGGTCGAGCTGGTGGGCCGGCCGTTCGGCGGGCACTGGATCGCCCAGGCGGTGCTCGGCGGCCTCGCCGTGGTGCTCGTCGCCGACCTGCTCACCCTCCCGTTCTCCGCCTGGCGGCAGAGCGTCCTGACCCGCTACGGGCTGATCACCAACGGGTGGAGCGGCTGGGCCGTCGACCTGCTCAAGTCGTACGCGGTGAGCGCCGTGATCGGTGCGGTGGCGCTCTTTGGCTTCTACCTGGTCATCCGGCTCGCGCCCCGCTGGTGGTGGGCTCTCGGCGCAGCGGGCGCGGCCCTGCTGGTGGTGCTGCTGTCGTTCGTGCTGCCGGTGCTCGTCGAGCCGGTGTTCAACAAGTTCACCCCGATGGAGCAGGGCCCGTTGCGCACCGAGCTGATGAGCATGGCCGCCCGTGACGGGGTGCCGGTGCGTGACGTGCTCGTCGCCGACGCCTCGCGGCGCACCAGGGCGGTCAACGCGTACGTCTCCGGCCTCGGCCCGACCCGCCGGGTGGTCGTCTACGACACGCTGCTGCGTGAGGCCACACCCGACGAGGTGACGGCCGTGGTGGCGCACGAGCTGGGCCACGCGAAGGACTCCGACGTGGCGGTGGGCACGCTGATCGGGGCGCTGGGCGCCGCCGCCACGGTGGTGGCCCTCTACCTGCTCGGTTCGTGGGGGCTGCTGCTGCGGTTGGCCGACGTCGACTCGGTCGCCCATCCGCGCGCGTTTCCGCTGCTGGTCGCCCTGGTCACGGTGGCCGGCCTGGTCGCCACCCCCGTGCAGGCGCTGGTGTCGCGGCGGGTGGAGGCGCGGGCCGACGCGCACGCGCTCGCGCTCACCGAGGACCCGGTGGCCTTCGAGTCGATGCAGCGCCGCCTCGGCTCGGTCAACCTGGGTGACCCCGACCCGCCGCGGTGGGAGTACCTCTACTCGGCCTCGCATCCGTCCACCGTGGAGCGGATGGCCGCCGCCCGCGCGTACGCCCGGGAGACCCGCCGATGAGCCGCACCTTGCTGATCACCAACGACTTTCCACCCCGCCCGGGTGGCATCCAGTCCTTCGTGCACAACCTCGCCGTGCGTCAGCCGGCCGGGTCGGTGGTCGTCTACGCGTCGAGCTGGCGCGGGGCGGAGAAGTTCGACGCCGACCAGCCGTTCGAGGTGATTCGTGAACGCACCCGGGTGCTGCTGCCCACCCCGCTGATCGCCCGTCGGGTGGCCCGGCTCGCCCGCGCGTACGACTGCGACACGGTGTGGTTCGGCGCGGCTGCCCCACTGGGGTTGCTCGCCGCCGGTCTGCGCAGGCGTGCGGGCGTACGCCGGGTGGTGGCGCAGACCCACGGCCACGAGGTCGGTTGGGCGGCGCTGCCGGCGGCCCGGCCGGCGCTGCGGCGCATCGGGCGTGGTGTCGACGTGACCACTTACCTGGGCGAGTACACCCGCACCCGGCTCGCCCGGGTGCTGGGCGGGGTGACCGACCTGCGCCGGCTCGCGCCCGGGGTGGACGTGGACACCTACCACCCGACGGTGGACGGCGAGCCGGTCCGCGCCCGGTTGGGGCTGACCGACCGTCCGGTGGTGGTCTGTGTGTCCCGGCTCGTGCCGCGCAAGGGTCAGGACATGCTGATCCGGGCACTGCCGGAGATCCGCCGTCGGGTGCCCGACGCGGCGCTGCTGATCGTCGGCGGCGGGCCGTACCGGGCGACCCTGGAGAAGCTGGCCCGCCAGGCGGGCGTCGAGCAGGACGTGGTCTTCACCGGCTCGGTGCCGGCGGCCGAGCTGCCGGCGCACTACGCGGCCGGTGACGTCTACGCGATGCCGTGCCGCACCCGGAACCGGGGACTGGACGTGGAGGGGCTGGGCATCGTCTACCTGGAGGCGTCCGCGACCGGCCTGCCGGTGGTCGCCGGGGATTCGGGGGGCGCGCCGGACGCGGTCCGGGAGTCCGAGACCGGGTACGTGGTCCGTGGCCGGGACGTGGCGCAGCTCGCCGACCGGGTTGCGCGGCTGCTCGCCGACCGTGATCTCGCCCGCCAGCTCGGCGCTGCCGGCCGAGCGTGGGTGGAGCGGGAATGGCGTTGGGAGGCGCAGGCGCAGCGGATGGCGTCTCTGCTGGCCGGCTGACCGTCGCCCCTGCTCAGGGGCGGGTCTGCCGGGGTGGGGCGTAGCGGGGGACGTACTCCTGGTTGGTGAGCTGTTGGATCGCGGCCATCACCTCGTCGGTGATCGTCCGGATGTCGCGCGGCCCGGTGATGCGCCCGGCGACCGGGATCGCCGGGCCGAACCGCAGGGTGACCGGGTGTCGGCGGGGGATCCGCGCGTCGACGGGCAGCACCTCGGCGGTGCCGAGCACACCGACCGGGATGATCGGCACCTCGGCGTCGCGGGCCAGCCGGGTCATGCCGACCCGGCCCCGGTAGAGCCGCCCGTCGGGGGACCGGGTGCCCTCCGGGTAGATGGCGACGAGACCTCCGGCGCGCAGCACCGGCACGGCCGCGTCGAGGGCTGTGAGGGCGGCTCGGCCGCCGGCGCGTTCGACGCGGATGGCGCCCATTCCGGCGACGATCTGCCGGCTGAGCCAACTGCCGGTGAAGTACTCGGCCTTGGCCCAGAAGGTGACGTGCCGGGGCGTCAGGCAGCCGAGGAACACCTCGTCGGCGACGGACAGGTGGTTGCCGGCGAGGATCGCGCCGCCGTGGCGGGGAAGGTGTTCCAGTCCTTCCACGCGGGGTCGCCAGCCCAGTCGCAGGGCCGATCCGACGGTCAGTTTGCCGAGGTCGTACAGCAGGGGCACGTCGTCTCCGGTTCAGTTCTGTGCGGGGCCGAGGTGCGCGTCGAGCGCGGCCCGCAGCACGCTGTCGTCGTCGCTGTCGCCGGTGGCCAGCGGCAGGCTGCCCCAGGCCCAGAGCTGGGCGATGCCGTGCAGGTTGGCCCAGAGCGCGCCGGCCACCACCGCCGCGGGCGCGTCGGTCGGCCGGCGCGCCTGGGCCACCAGGTCGGTCAGGAGGGTGAACAGCGGCAGGCTCGTCTCGCGCAGCCGCAGACGACCGCTGGCCAGCAGGTCGTGGCGGAACATCAGCTCGAACATGCCGCGGTGCGCCGCGGCGAAGTCCAGGTACGTCCGGGCCAGCGCGACCAATCGGGTACGCGGCGCCGGGCCGGCCGCGCGCATCGTCTGTTCGATCCGGGCGGTGAGGTCGGCGAAGCCCTCCCGGGCGATGGCCGAGAGCAGGTCGACGTGGGTGGGGAAGTAGCGGCGCGGCGCGCCGTGCGAGACGCCCGCCCGACGGGCGATCTCCCGCAGGGACACGCCGGACTGGCCCTCCCGCAGCACCAGGTCCACCCCGGCCGCCACCAGTCGGGCCCGAACTCCCGCCTCCTGGTCCACAGACACTGTCTACCAGCTCGTCGTAGACGCTGTCTACGTCCCCGGGGGCGCAAGCTGTGGCTCGACAGGTGGACGAAGGTCCGCGCCAGCGGCGAGCCGGCGCGGACCTTCGGTTACGGGATTCCGCTCGACGAGCGGGCGCAGGTCAGAACTTCGGGGCGTCCGGCGCTTCGAGCAGGCCGAGCCGCAGCGCGGTCATCAGAGCCTGTGCCCGGTTGGCGGCGCCGAGCTTCTCGTAGAGCTTGGAGATGTGCGTCTTCGCCGTGGACTCGCTGACGAACAACTGCTTGGCGATGCCCGCCACGCTCATCCCGTCGGCGAGCAGCCGCAGGACCTGCCCCTCGCGGGGGGAGAGCTGCGGGCCGGAGGGAGCGAGCCGACGCTTCATCGCCTCGGCCAGGTCGGCGGCGGTGAACGCGCTGGGCGACGACGCGGCGTGTCGTGCGGCCGCCACGACCTCGTCGGCCGGGGCGGTCTTGGGCACGAACGCGCTCGCGCCGGCCTCCAGGGCCCCGAAGAGCTGGTCGTCGCCGGCGTACATGGTCAGCACCACGATGCCCATCGACGCGCTGGACTTGCGCAGCGCGCGGGTGGCCTCCAGGCCGCTGCCGTCGGGCAGCCGCAGATCCATGATCACCACGTCTGGCTGGAGGGCGCCAGCCTGGCGTACCCCCTCTGCCGCGGTCGCGGCCTCGCCGACGACCTCGAACTGGCGGTCGCGCTCGAAGGCGTGCCGCAGGCCCTTACGAATCAGGTCATGATCGTCGACAAGGAGGACCTTGGTGCGGGTGGCCGGTGTCGGACTTGTGGTCATCCTCGGGTTACTCCCCTTCTGCTGCTGCGCTGTCACGCACGTTATCGCGCCGGGACGAGGTGCCGAGAACCACCGCCACGGTCGTGCCGCTGGGCTGCCGCGGCCTGATCTCCAACCGGCCCCGGATACGTTCCGCCCTCTCGGCCATGATCGCAAGACCGTACCGCCCGTCGGGGCGCTGGTCAGCCATCCCCTGACCGTCATCCGACACTTCTATTTGCGCGTACGGGGGGTCGACCTCGCACGTGACCCACAAATTGGACGCCCCGGCGTGCTTGCGCGCGTTGGTCACCGCCTCCTGCGCGATGCGCAGCAACTCGGCCTCGGTGGCGGCCGGCAGGCGGGCCGTGGACTCGTCCAGCGACAGGTGCACCCGCAACCCGCCCGACGCGCCGACGGTGCGGGCGTACTCGGCGATCGCCGCGGCCAGCCCGCCCTGCCGGTCCACCTCGCTGCGCAGTTCGAAGAGGCTCAGCCGCAGCTCCTGGATCACCCGGGTCACCTCGGCGCGCAGCGTCCGCAGGGCCTCGGCGGTCTCGTCCGCGTCGTCGAAGACGGTGGCCATGGCGTTGTCGATGCCGTACCCGACCATCACCAGCTCCTGCGCCACCCCGTCGTGGATCTCCCGGGCGAGCCGCTGGCGCTCCTCGTTGGTGGCCAGCGCGCGGACCTCGTCGAACAGCAGCGCCGCCTCCAGACGCAGCGCGGCCGGGCGGGTCAGCGCGGTCACCCGGGACACCACCGGCGGCGGGTACGCCTGCGCGACGTCGGCCTCCAGCACGACCAGCCCCACCGTGCGCACCCCGGCGACCAACGGGACGATCAGCGCGGACACGTCTCCGCCCCGGTGTGAGCGGGACTGCGAGCGGGCGGCCGTCGTGGCCTGCTGGCTGGCCCAGGCGTCGGCGATCGCCGAGTCCGCGTCCAGCGTCGTCTCCCAGTCGACCCGGTCCGCCCCGGCCTGGGCGAGCACCACGAGCCGGCCCCCGCCGCTGGCCGACAGCACCGCGCCCCGGTCCGCCCGGGCCACCGTGCGCAGCTCCTCGATCAGGTGCTCGGAGATGCCGCCCGGGTCCAGGGTCGCGCCGGGCAGTTGCCGGGCCACCGTCCGGAGCTGGGTCAGCAGCCGGGTGGCCTCGGCGTACGGCTGGGGCTTGCCGTCGGCGCGCACGGCCATCACCCGGTGCAGGGTGCCGGCGGCGTAGAGCCCGAGCGCGGCGAGGATCAGCCACTGCGCGCAGACCGCTAGATAGCCCACCTGGCCGAGCTGGCGTGCGCCGTCGACCTCGGTCACCGCGCCGCTGACCAGCAGCGTGGCGGCGGTCACCGCGAGCAGCGCCGCGCCCTCGCGGAAGCGGCGGCGCAGGGCGGTGACGGTCACCGGCACCGCCAGGTAGGGCAGCACGGCAGAGGCGCCGAGCCCGTCGACCGTGCCGCCGATCGACGCGACCGCGGCGACCTGGCTCGCGGCCAGCCCCAGCACCACCACCTCGGCCACCCGGCTCAGCGGCCCGATCAGCCGGTGCTGCGGAGCGAGCAGGGAGGGCAGCCCGGCGACCGCCAGCAGCGCGATCCACCACAGCTGGGTGACGTCGCGGGTGGCGAACAGGGTCAGGATCGCGACCAGCGCCAGCATCACCAGGCGGGCGGCCGCGGCGAGAGGATGCGGGTGTGGGACGGCGGTTGTGGATGCGGGCACGTAACGGATCGTAGTCAGCCGCGGTAGATGTCGGCGATCTCCGCCGCGTACGTCTTGTGCACGACCTGGCGTTTGACCTTGAGCGACGGGGTCAGCTCACCGGTGGCCTCGGCGAAGTCGCGGGGCAGGATCCGGAAGACCTTGATCGCCTCGGCCTTCGACACGGCCTGGTTCGCGGTGTCGATGGCGGACTGCACCTCGGCGCGTAGGCCCTCGTGCTCGCGTAGCGCCTCGACCGTGGTGTCCGGGGGCAGTCCGGCGCTCGCCAGGAAGGTCGGCAGCGCGTCCTCGTCGATGGTGACCAGCGCCGCGATGAACGGCTTCGCGTCCCCGATGACGACGCAATGACTGATCAACGGGTGCGCCCGGACCTGGTCCTCCAGCACCGCCGGGGCGACGTTCTTGCCGGCGGCGGTGACGATCAGCTCCTTCTTGCGGCCGGTGATGCTCAGGTAGCCGTCGGCGTCGAGCTGGCCCAGGTCACCCGTGCGGAACCAGCCGTCGGTGCTGAGCGCCTCCGCGGTGGCGGCCTCGTTGTGCCAGTAACCCTGAAAGACCAGTTCGCCGGCGATCAGGATCTCGCCGTCGTCCTCGATCCGGACCGTCACGCCGGGCAGCGGCCGGCCGACGCTCCCGATCCGGGTGCCGGTGGGCAGGTTCGCCGCGGCGGCGGGCGACGTCTCGGTCAACCCGTACCCCTCCAGGACCGTCACGCCGACGCCGCGGAAGAAGTGGCCGAGCCGTGCGCCCAGGGGTGCGCCGCCGGAGATCGCGTCGCGGCACCGCCCACCGAGTGCGGCGCGCAGCTTGCGGTAGACGAGCCGGTCGAAGACCGCGTGTTGGGCGCGCAGCGCCAGGCCCGGTCCGCGCGAGGTTTCCAGAGCCTCGCTGTACGCGATGGCGACCTGCTCGGCGCGGGCGAAGACGCCGCCCTTGCCGTCGGCATCGGCCTTCTGCTTGGCCGCGTTGTAGACCTTCTCGAACACCCGGGGTACGGACAGCACGAAGGTGGGCCGGAACTCCTGTAGCTCGCCGACCAGGTTCTTGGTGTCGGCGCAGTGCGCGAGGGTGGCCCGCGCCTGCACCACGCCGATCTGGATGAGCCGGGCGAAGGCGTGCGCCAGCGGCAGGAAGAGCAGGGTGCTCGCGCCGGCGTTGAACAGGTTCGGCAGCACCGGCACCGCGTTGGCGACGTCGGCGCACATGTTGCGGTGGGTCATCACGCAGCCCTTGGGGCGGCCGGTGGTGCCGCTGGTGTAGATGATGGTGGCGAGATGGTCGGCGCGGACGGCCTTGCGGCGCTGCTGGACCTCGGCCGGCTCGACGGCCGCGCCCGCGCTGACCAGTTCGTCGACCGCGTCCTGGTCGATCTGCCAGACGTTCGTCAGCTCGGGCAGACGGTCGTGGACGCCGGCGATCAGGTCGGCGTGGGCGCCGGTCTCCACCACGGCGGCGACCGCGCCGGAATCGGCGATGATCCAGGCGGCCTGCTCGGCGCTGGAGGTCTCGTAGATCGGTACGGTGACCGCGCCGGCCGCCCAGATGGCGTAGTCGAGCAGTGTCCACTCGTAGCGGGTCCGGCTCATCAGGGCCACCCGGGCACCCGGCTGGATGCCGGCGGCGATCAGGCCTCGGGCCACGGCCGTCACCTCGTCGCGGAACTGCAGGCAGGTCACCTCGGCCCAGGTGGTGCCGTTGCCGTCGGCGGAGCGGGTGGCGCGGGCGAACTGGACGGTGTCCGGTGCGGCCTCGGCGTTGTCCCAGACCGGATCGGTGAGGTTGGCCGCGTCGCCAACGGTGACGATCGGCGGAACGGAGAACTCGCGCACCTGCACTCCTTCGTGCTCGCACTGGCCGGGCCGGCCACCCGAGGGCGTTGGCTGTGTCGAAACCTACCCGTCGAGCGGTTCCGGTGGGGTAGGCGGGGCGCGGCGGGGCGGCGCGGCGTGTGGGCCGTGTCAGCCGGGTAGCCTCCCCCCATGGCGGACTCCTCCATCCAGTCGATCATCATCGGCGCGTCACCCGAGCGGGTGGCGGCGGTCATCTGTGACTTCCCGAGTTACCCGGAATGGACCGAGGCGGTCCGCCGTGCCGAGGTGATCGAGGAGTACGAGGACGGCTACGCCAGCCAGGTGCGTTTCACCATCGACGCCGGAGTGATGGCCGACGAGTACGTGCTCGCCTACGGGTACGCCGAGGACCTGTCCCGCGTCGAGTGGCACCTGGCCGCTCCCTCGAAGATGCAGAAGAGTCAGCGTGGCTCGTACGACCTGGTGGCGAATCCGGACGGGAGCACCACGGTGACGTACACGCTGGAGGTCGAGCTGTCTGTGGGGATGCTGGGCATGTTTCGGCGCAAGGCCGAGAAAATGATCATGGACACCGCGTTGAAGCAGCTCAAGCGCCGGGTAGAAGCACCCGGTGCGGCGCAGTGACGCGTCCGGCGGCACGGTAGAGGAGCCGAGGGTGGGCGGAACGGATCCGGGTTCGGCCCGGGAAGAGGCGGAGCGTCTGGTGGCCACCCTGCTCGCGGGGGCGCGACTGGCGTCCGGCGGGGCGGCGGGCGGCGCGTTCGGCCCGCTGGGCGGGATGCTGGCCGGTGTCCTCGGTCACAGTGCCGCTCCGGGTGGTGGCGCACCGGCCACTGGTGGTTTCGCCACTGGATCGGCCGAATGCTGCGTCTGTCCGGTCTGTCGTGGCATCGCCGCGTTGCGCGATCCGAGTCCGGAATTCGCCGAACGCCTCGCCACCGGCGCGGGGGACCTCGCCGCTGGCGTGGCCAGCCTGCTCCGGGCGTTCGCGCCGCCGGAGCCGTCCGCGGCGACCGCGCCGGAGTCGTCCGCGTCGTCGCAGGCCACGCCCGCTGTGGGCGGCGACGGGGAGGCCCCGAGGTCCGCTCCGACCGCCCGGTCGGCCGAGTCCGTCGACGAGCACGTGTGGCGCGATGCCACCCGCAGCGGGCATGATTCTCAGCCGGCGCCGGAGCGGGATGTCTGGTCGGTCGCCACCCGGACGGCGGACACATCCGCCCCGGCCACCGCGGCACCCGTCGACGACGCCGGGGCGGTGGCCGCGCCGGTGCCGACCAGCCGACCCGTGGTGCCCGCGTCGCGGGCGTCCGACGACACCGGCGCGGACGCGCCGGGCGGCGGCGCCTGAGCGCGGGACATCGCGATCCGGACCGGCGTGCCTCGCGGCACGCGCGGGCCGGACAGCACAGCAGAGGGGAGCGGCGGCGGTGACGCTGACCATCGGAGTCGACGTTGGTGGCACGAAGGTGGCCGGCGGTGTCGTGGACGACACCGGCAGGGTCCTCGTGCAGAGCCGACGGGACACCCCCGCCGACGACGTCGCCAAGACCCGTGACGTGATCATCGAGCTGGTCGACGAGTTGGCCGCCGACCGGACGATCGAGGGGGTCGGCATCGGCGCGGCCGGCTGGATCGACGCCACCCGCTCGACCGTGCTCTTCGCCCCCAACCTGGCCTGGCGCGACGAGCCGCTGCGCGACTACGTCAGCACCGCCGTCGGCCTGCCGGTGATCGTGGAGAACGACGCCAACGTGGCCGCGTGGGCCGAGTTCCGCTACGGCGCAGCCCGCGCCGCCGACGACTCGATGATCATGTTCACCATCGGCACCGGCGTCGGCGGCGGCATCGTCCTCGGCGGCGAGCTGATGCGCGGCGCACACGGCATCGCCGCGGAGCTGGGCCACACGCTGGCCGTGCCGGACGGGCACCAGTGCGGCTGCGGGCGGTTGGGCTGCATCGAGCAGTACGCCAGCGGCAGCGCCCTGGTCCGCTTCGCCCGCGCCGGCGCCCGACAGGAACCGCAGCGGGCCACCGCGCTGCTGGAGCTGGCCGGCGGCGAGACCGAGGCGATCACCGGTCCGATGGTGACCGCCGCCGCGCAGGGCGGCGACCCGGTCTCCGCCGAGGCGTTCGCGCAGATCGGCCGGTGGTTGGGCACCAGCCTCGCCGACATGGCGCAGATCCTCGACCCGCAGACCCTGGTCGTCGGCGGCGGCGTGATCGACGCCGGTGACCTGCTGCTCGGCCCGACCCGGCGCTCGTACCTCAACGAGCTGGCCAAGCGGGGGCGCCTGCCGGTGGCCGAGGTGCTCCCCGCCGAGCTGGGCAACAGCGCCGGGGTGATCGGCGCGGCCGACCTGGCCCGCCGGATCTGAGGCGGTCGGAAGATGGGTGTACCGCTGCGCGTGGTGTCGTACAACATCCACAGCCAGCGCGACGACACCGCCGCGCTGGCGGCGGTGGTGCGGGCCGCGAAGCCGGACGTGGTGATCGTGCAGGAGGGGCCGCGCCGGTTCCGGTGGCGGCAGAAGTCGGCCACGCTGGCCGAGTCGTTCGGCCTGGTGGTGGCCGCCGGAGGTCTGCCCGCCCTGGGTAATCTGCTGCTGACCAGCCTGCGGGTGCAGGTGCGCGGCACCCGTTGCCAACGCTTCCCGCTGACCCCGGGCCGGCACCTGCGCGGCGCCGCGTACGCCGACTGCCGGGTCGGCGACGCCCGGTTCACCCTCGCCGGCTCGCACCTGTCCACCGACCCGGCCGAGCGGCCGGCGCAGGCCGCCGAGTTCCGGCGCGGGCTGGACGCGGCGAGTGGCCCGGTGGTGGCCGGCGCCGACCTGAACGAGGGCCCGGACGGGCCGGCCTGGGCGACGGTGGCGCGCGGCCTGACCGACGCGGCGATCGCGGCCGACCGGGCAGAACGGCTCACCTACTCGTGCGCGGACCCGCGCCGCCGCATCGACGCGCTCTTCGTCGACCCCCGGATCAGCGTCGTCGACTACGACGTGGTGGATACCCCGCAGACCCGCCGAGCCAGCGACCACTTCCCGGTCCTCGTCGACCTGCTGGTGCCCACCACGGCCTGACCCCCCACCGGTCGAGACCGCCGATCGGTCCGCGCCGGGGCTGGACATCCGGCTCCGATGTGGAGAGGATTTCGCGGCGACCGGCACGCGTGCCGTACATAAGGAGATGTCCCGGTGTCCACCTCCACCGACCAGGGCCGGCCCGACCCGGATGCGAACCCGTCCGCGACTGGCGGTGACGGCCGCGCGCTCTCCGACCGGGGCGACACGGTCTGCGTCATCGGGGCCGGGGCCAGCGGCCTGACGGCCATCAAGAACCTGCGCGAGCACGGGTTCGGGGTCGACTGCTACGAGCGGGAGACCGGCGTCGGCGGCGCCTGGAACTGGCGACACGACCGCAGCCCCGTGTACGCCAGCACCCACCTGATCTCGTCGAAGCCGTTCACCCAGTTCCCGGACTTCCCGATGCCGGACTCCTGGCCGGACTACCCGCACCACGGCCAGCTCCTGTCGTACTTCGAGCGGTACGCCGACCACTTCGACCTGCGTTCGCACATCTGGTTCGGCACCGAGGTCGTCCGGGTCGAGCCCGCGCCGGGGGAGCGGTGGGACGTGACCACCCGCTCCACCGGCGGGTACGGCCCCGAGCGCACGTCCCGGTACGCCGCCGTGGTGATCGCCAACGGGCACAACTGGTCACCGAAGCTGCCCCGCTACGAGGGCCTGGAGGAGTTCCGCGGCGAGATCATGCACGCGTCGTCCTACAAGGACCCGGCGCAGCTGCGCGGCAAGCGGGTGCTGGTGGTCGGCGCCGGCAACACCGGCTGTGACATCGCCGTCGAGGCCGCGCAGCAGGCGTCGCGCTGCTGGCACTCCACTCGGCGTGGCTACTGGTACGCCCCGAAGTACGTCCTCGGCCGTCCGGCCGACCAGATCAACGACGCGCTGCTGTCGCTGCGGGTGCCGCTGCGGATCCGCCAGTGGCTCTACCACTGGACGATGCGGTTGACCGTCGGCAACCTCACCCGCTTCGGGCTCCCCAAGCCCGACCACCGGGTGTACGAGACGCATCCGATCGCCAACAGTCAGCTCGTCTACTACGTGGGCCACGGCGGGATCGGCCCGGTGCCCGACATCGCCCGGTTCCACCCGTACGCCGTGGAGTTGGCCGACGGCCGCGAGATCGACCCTGAGCTGGTCATCTTCGCCACCGGTTACCTGCCGCGCTTCGAGTTCCTCGACGCGTCGGTGTTCGGCGACAGCGCCGGCACGGGCCGTCCCACGCTCTGGCTCAACGCCTTCACGCCGGGGCACCCCACGCTGGCGGTCGCCGGCCTGGTGCAGCCGGACTCCGGCCTGTTCACCCTGTCGCACTGGCAGACGGTGCTCTTCGCGCGCCTGCTGCAAGCTCGACGGGACCGGCCCGAGCGGGCCGCGGCGTTCGCGCAGCGGGTACGGGACCGGGCCGGCGAGCGTTACGCGGGGCAGGTCAAGGACAGCAGCCGGCACTGGTTCGAGGTCGGGCACGCCGACTACCTGCGCGCCGTCCAGCGCGCCCTAGTCGACCTGGAGGGCAAGTGAGCGCGAGGAGTGAGCTTGCGAGCCCCGCAGTCGCGAACGAAAGGTGGGCCCGGTGAGCGCGAGGAGTGAGCTTGCGAGCCCCGCAGTCGCGAACGAAAGGCTGAATCAGTGACCGAGCTGCGGATCATGCGGGGCCGGGAGTGGGCTCGCCCGGTCCGGCCGGCGCGGCGTGAGGTGCTCAGCGCCCTACCCGACGTCGAGGAGGGGCGTCCGCCGCTGCTCTTCGTTCCCGGGTTCGGCCACGGCGCGTGGGCGTTCGCGGAGCACTGGCTGGGCCACGCCGCGTCGCGGGGCTTCCCGGCGTACGCGCTGAGCCTGCGGGGGCACGGCGGCAGCGAGCCGGCGCCGGAGGCGACGCTGCGTGCGTACACCCATGATGTGACCCAGGTGGCGGCGGGCCTGCCGCGCCAGGCGGTGCTGGTGGGGCACGGCGCCGGGGCGCTCGTGGTGGCGCACGCGTTGGCGCGCTACCCGGCGCGCGGCGCGGTGCTGGTGGCGCCGGTCTTCGGCGGCTGGGGGGTGCTCGGGGCGGCGGTGCGCCGCAACCCGGCCGGGACGCTGCCGGCGGTGTTCGGCGGACCGCTGCGGCTCAGCCGCGCGCAGTTGTTCAGCCGGGAGCTGCCCGACGAGGAGGCCCGACGGCACGTGGCGCGGCTGGGCCGGGCCGGTCGGCGCGCGCAGTGGGCGCTGCTGGGCGAGCCGCAGGCCGAGCCGGCCGTGGGTGAGCCCCCGGTCCTGGTGCTGGGCAGCCCGGACGACCGGGTGGTGCCGGCGTCGACGTTGACGCGGATCGCCCGTCGGTACGGGTCGGCGCCGCTGCTCTTCCCCGGCATGGGGCACGACCTGATGCTCGACGCGCGCTGGGCCGAGCCGATCGACGCGATCCTGGACTGGCTGGAGAAGGAGCCCTCCGGTCGTTGAGCCCCGCGCCGCTCAGCCGCCGGCGTGCTGTGTGGCGGTGGTCGCCCGGGTCGCCGGGCGCGGCACCCGGGCGGTGCCGTCGGTGCTGGTGAGGCGGCCGACCAGCGCGCCCGTCTCGTCCAGCGCGCTCAGATAGGAGCGGGCCCAGGCCCGGATGTCGTGCTCGTGCAGGTGGGCACGCATCGCCCGCATGCGGGCGATGGCGTCGGGTAGGTCGGCCCGCAGCGCCGTCCGCAACGCCTGCTTGAGCCCCTCCAGGTCGTGCGGGTTCACCAGGTACGCCTGGGACAGCTCGGCGGCGGTGCCGGCGAACTCGCTGAGCAGCAGCGCCCCCGTGTCGTCCACCCGGGCGGCGACGTACTCCTTGGCGACCAGGTTCATCCCGTCGCGCAGCGGGGTCACCGCCATCACGTCGGCGACCCGGTAGAGCGCCGCCAGCTCGGCCCGGTCGAAGGGCTGGGTGAGGTAGTGGATGGCGGGCTCGCCGACCCGCCCGAACTCGCCGTTGATCCGGCCCACCTCGCGCTCGATGCGTTCGCGCAGGATCTGGTACTGACCGACGCGTTCCCGGCTCGGCATGGCGACCTGGACCAGCACCGTGTCGCGGACCTTGACATCGCCGCTGGCGAGAAGCTCGCTGTACGCCTTGAGCCGCTGCTCGATGCCCTTGGTGTAGTCCATCCGGTCCACGCTGAGGATGACCTGCCGGGGATCGCCGAGGTCCTGCCGCAGGCGGCGTGCCCGGGCGGCCACATCGGGGCGGGCGGCGAGGGCGGCCATCTCGGCGGTGTCGATCGAGACGGGGAACGCGCCGATGCGGACCACCCGGTCGTCGATCCCGATCCGGCGGTCGGTGGCCGGCAGCTCCAGTACCCGGGTGACCAGTTGGGCGAAGTTGTGCGCGGCCTGGGCGCGCTGGAAGCCGACCAGGTCGGCGCCGAGCATGCCGCGCAGCAGCTCGGCCCGGCGCGGTAGCTGCATGAACAGCTCCGGCGGCGGGAACGGCACGTGCAGGAAGAAGCCGATGCGCAGGTCGGGGCGCAGCGCGCGCAGCAGCCCGGGTACGAGTTGCAGGTGGTAGTCCTGCACCCAGACCACGCCACCCGGCTCGGCCACCTCGGCGGTCGCCTCCGCGAACCGCTGGTTGACCCGCTGGTACGCCTCCCACCAGCGGCGGTGGTGCTCGGGTTGCTCGACGGCGTCGTGGTAGAGCGGCCAGAGGGTCGCGTTGGCGAACCCCTCGTAGTGGTCGCGCAGGTCCTCCTGGCTGAGGGCGACGGTGTGCATGTGGACGTCGTCCACGTCCGGCAGAGCGGGCGCCGGGCCGGTGCCGCCGGCCCAACCGACCCAGATCGCCGGGGTGTGCCGCAGGAGCGGGTGCAGCGCGCTGACCAGCCCACCGGGGCTGCGCCGCCACTCGCAGGCGCCGTCGGGGGCCTGGTTGTCGTCGATGGGGAGGCGGTTGGCCACCACCACGAGGGAGCTCTTTCGCATCTCGGGCATTCCGATCAGCAGAGGACTGACCGCCACGAGCAAGGAAAAACCGGTCAGTCAGCGGGGGAAGTGACGTGCAGCGGTATTCCTACTGACAGTAAGTTACACCACTGTTACGCCCTCAGCGAGGGCGGTCGTGTCCCGCGATACGGGCCGGGTCAGACGACGGCGCCGTTGTCCGGGTCGTCGTCTTCCTCGTCGCCGGGGCGCAGTCGCCAGATGAGCGTGACGAAACCGGCCAGGATGCCGGTGAACCCGAACAGGGTGACCGCCGAGCGGTCCACCGGGAGCAGCGACGGGAAGAGGAAGAGCACGAACCCGACGACCACCGCGAGCGCGCCGACCACCGCGTACTTGGAGACGCGGGGCAGCGGTGGCGGCGGGGGCGGGTGATAGGTGTCCTCGTCGTCGTCCGGCAGGTCGACGCCGAAGGTGTCCAGACCGTCCAGCAGCGAGGGCTCGTCGCCCCGGGTGTTGCGGCCGACCGAGATCCCGGAGAAGTCGGTCGCCGACGGCAGCCGACGGACGTCGGTCGCGGTCGGCCCGGCCTCGTCGACGCCGGAGCGGGCGAGTGGACCGGCCGTCGGCTCGTCCCGGGTGTCCTGGTCGTCGCGCTCGTCCACGTCCTCCGCGGCCGGCCAGGGCCGCTCGTCGGCGCTGGAGGAGGTGCTGTGGAAGCCGGCCACGATCCGGGCCCACTCGGCGTCGATGTCCGGCTCGTCGCGGGCCGGCGGCTGCTCCGGGGCGCTCTCGTCGGCGAGTTGGGTGAGGTAGTCGCGGGCGGTCCGCAGGTGCGAACGGTCGACGTAGAGACGGTCGACCGGGCGGGCCGGGACGGTGGTGGTACGGGTGACCGGGTTGAGGTCGGCGGAGGGTTGCAGGTAGGCGGCGATCCCCCCGGCGGCCAGGACGTCGAGCAGGTGCTCGCCGACGCGCGGATCGACGTCGCCGACGACGGCGTACTCGCTCGCGTCGAGCCCGTTGTCCCGCCGTCCCCGGCGGGCCCCACCCGCTGACACCCGGCCATCCTCCTCAACGCGCCCTGCGGCGCGGCCACCCCTGCCCCCTCGACGCCCGTCCGTACGCCGTGCTCTGAATCGTGACACGTCAGGGGCCGGTTCCGGGAGTGCGTTGTGTCGCGTCTTGGAAAGTCGGGGGCGCTCCCGCTGGTCACGGCGGTGGCTCTTTGTCCGTTGTTGCGCGAGACGTGCGATCTCGATGATCGTTGTCGACCGGGTGGTTCGTCGTCCCCACCGTGCCGCCGAGCCGCAGACGGCGGGCCGAGAGAGGCGGCAGCGTCCGTTGTGGTGTGAGCGCTCGCTTCGTAGGCTCGTCGGCGACGCGCCCGGCCCGGTGCTGTCGCGGGCACACCACAGGAAAGGACGCCGGTGCTCTACTGGCTGCTGAAGTACGTTCTCCTCGGTCCGCTGCTCAAGCTGATCTTCCGGCCGCGGGTGGAGGGGCTGCACCACGTGCCGGCGACCGGGCCGGTGATCCTGGCCAGCAACCACCTCTCCTTCTTCGACTCGATCTTCATCCCGTTGATCGTCTCGAGGAGGGTCACCTTCGTGGCCAAGGCGGAGTACTTCACCGGCAAGGGGATCAAGGGCTGGTTGATGAAGATGTTCTTCGTCGGCACCGGCACCATCCCCGTGGACCGCTCCGGCGGCCAGGCCGCCCGTGCCGCCCTGGACACCCAGTTGCGGGTGCTGCGCGCCCAGGGCGTGGCCGGCATCTACCCCGAGGGCACCCGCTCCCCGGACGGGCGGCTCTACCGGGGCAAGACCGGCGTGGCCCGGCTCGCCCTGGAGAGCGGCGCGGTGGTGGTGCCGGTGGCGATGCTCAACGCCGACGAGCTCCAGCCGCCCGGCAGGCTCATCCCGCGGATCGGCCGGGTGCGGGTCCGCTTCGGCGCGCCCCTGGGCTTCTCCCGCTACACGGGCATGGCCGGCGACCGGTTCGTCGAACGCGCGGTCACCGACGAGATAATGTACGAGTTGATGGAGCTCACCGGCCGCGAGTACGTCGACATCTACGCGCAGAAGCTCAAGACATCGGTGGCCGCCCAGGGCCTGGTCAGCAGGCGACGGCCGGCCCGGTCGGGCTGACCGGACGGCCGGCCAGCGCCAGCAGGCCCGGCGCGTCGTTGCGCAGCGCGAAGGTGCGGACCTCGGCACGCGGCACCCGCGCAGCCGCCCTGTCACCCGCAAGGGTCAGCTCCGCGGCGGCCAGCGCCAGCGCCAGCACACGGTCGCTCGCGTCCGGAATCCGCCCGTACGTCTCGGCGGCGGCCAGGTGCAGCTCGGCCGCCCGCCGGTGGTCGCCGTCGGCCGCCGCCACCGCAGCCGTCACCGTCCGCAGCGCCGCCTCCGACCACGGCGTCCGATGTCCGACCCGGTCGAGCATCGCCCGGACCCGCACCGAGGCGTCCCGGCCGGCCAGCGCGCCGGCGTACGCGGCCGCGGCGATCCACTCCCCGCTGGCCAGCGCTGGCACCTCCGACCAGGACCGCTCCAGCTCGTCGATCAGGTCCGCAGCCTCGGCGTGGCGCTCCTGCAACGCCCGGCACAGTGCCGCCATGCCCAGCATCGTCCAGCGCAGGCGGTGGAAGCCGCTGCGTCGGGCGGTGGCCAGCGCGTCGACCAGGTCGGCCGGGTCCTCGTCGTCGCGCAGCACGAGCAGGCAGCAGCGCAGCCCCCGCACCTGCATGTCCCAACTGCCGGTCGGCGTGTCCACGAACGCCTCCGCCGCGGCGAACAGCCGGCCGAAGTCACCCTCGAACCAGGCGCGCATCGCCTCGGCCGAATAGCTGGTGGTCAACGTCTGCCCGCTGGCCGTACGCGCCGGAGCGGCCGAGAGCAGCGCGTTCGAGCGCAGCCAGTCGCCCTCCTCGCGGATGGCCCAGGCCAGGTTCTGCGTGGCCCGGGGCAGCGCGAGGAGCTGACCGGCCCGGCTGAACTCGACGATCGCGTGCAGATCGTCCAGGCCGACCCGGTCGCCGGCCTGGTAGCGGGCGGTGGCCGCGGTGATCCGCGCGTTGGTGCGCGTCTCGGTCAGGCCCAACCGCTCCGCGATCTCCGCCGCCGTGTCCGCCGCCGACACGGCCGGGTCGCGCTCGTAGTTGAGCATGTGCAGGCGGCCCAGCTCGGCGTACGCGTCGGCCTTCTGCGGGCTGTCCGGTAGCTGCTCGAACAGCTGGACCGCGCGATCCAGGCAGGCCAGCGCCTCACCCCGCTCGGCGCGTAGCCACGCCGCCTGGCCGAGCAGTGTCCACGCCCGCGCGGCGCACGCGTCGTCGCCGTGCGCCGCCAGCCGGTCGGCGAGCGCGTGCACCTGCTCCGTTCCGCCGCCGGAGAGGAACGCGTTACCGTCCCGGTAGAACGAGATCTCCGTGCTCAGCAGCTCCAGTTGTAGCCGGCCCACCGGGTCGCTGTCGTCGGCGAGACCGAGTGCCCGACCCGCGTGGCTCGCCGCCGCCTCCAGCCCGTGCAGGGCGTACGCCCGGCGGGCCGCCCGGTGCAGCGCCCGTCGCGCGGGACCCGCGTACCGCTGGATCGCCATGCCGAGGGACCGCGCGATCTCGTGGGCCGCCCAGCGGTGGTGGGCGAGGACCTCGGCCAGGTCGGTGTCGCGGCTCTGCGACAGCGCGTCGAGCCAGTCCGCCGCGCGCTCGTGCCGCGCCACCCGCTCGGTGCGCGGCAGCCGCTGGTAGCAGACGTCGCGCACCAGCACGTGCCGGAACCGGAACTCGGCCTGCCCGGCCATCGTCGACGCGGCCTGCTCGTGCACGAAGTCGCGCTGCTCCAACCGGCGCAGCGCGCGCTCGACCGACTCCACCGGCTGCCCCAGCGCGGCGGCCACCGCGCCCGGCCAGAACTGCACCCCGACCACCGAGGCGGCGAGCAGCACCGCCCGGTCCTTGGCGTCCAGCAGGTCCACCCGGTTGGCGATCACCGCGTGCACGCTCTCCGGCATGGTCAGTTCGAGTTGCTTGTCCAGCGACCAGCCCCGCCCGGACTGGCGCAGCGCGCCCTGCTCGATCAGCATCCGGACGTACTCGTGCGCGTAGAGCGGGTTGCCGCCGGCCACCTCGATGAGCGGCGTCAGCATGTCGGCGGAGAACGCCGCCTGGCCGAACAGGTGCGCGTACAGGGCGGCGATGCCGGTGTCGCGCAGCGGCGGCAGGGTGATGGTCACCGAACCCGTGATCGTCCCGGCCCAGCTCGGGTCCCGGTCGACAAGCTCGGGGCGGGCGGTGCAGAGCAGCAGGAGCGGCACCTCACGGGCCGCGGCGCCGAGCAGCTCCACGAAGCGCAGCATGGCGTCGTCGGCCCAGTGCAGGTCCTCGAAGACCAGCACGGTGGGACGGCGGGCCGCCAACGCCAGCAGGAAACGCCGCCACGCCGACTCCGCCTCCTCCGCCGGCAGCGGCGTACCGGGCAGCCCGACCAGCGGGCGCAGCGCATCGACCACCCGGTCACGTTCGCCCGGCCCGATCAGCTCGCCGACCGCGGCGCCCAGTCGCTGGGCGGCGCTCGCGGCCGGGTCGGTGTCCAGGATGCCGGCCTCGGACTTGACGATGTCGGCGAGCGCGGCGAACGTGACGTTCTCCCCGAACGGGGGGCAGCGGCCGGTCCGCCACGTCAGCGGCTCGTCGACCAGCCGGCCGGTGTGTCGGTACAGCTCGCGCAGCAGCCGGCTCTTGCCGATTCCGGCCCGACCGAAGATCGTCACCACCTGGGGCAGACGGTCGCGCAGCGACCGGTGCAGGGCGTTGACCAGCATGCCCAGCTCGTGTTCGCGGTCCACCAGGGGCGTGGTGTCCGGCTCCCGGTCGGTGGGCTGGCGGCGCACCGGGGACAGGGCGAGCCACACCTCGGTCGGCGACGAACGGCCGCGCAGGGTGACCGGGGGTTGCTCCTCGTAGCGGATCGCGTCCTTGGTCAGTGCGTGCGTGGTGCCGCAGACCAGCACGCCTCCGGGCGGCGCGACCGACTGCATCCGCGAGGCGGTGTTCACCACGTCGCCGGCGACGATCGCCTGCCCGCCGTCGCGGGCGGCGGCCACGTCGACGAGGGCCTCGCCGGTTGCCACGCCCACCCGGAACCGCATCTCGGTGCTGCCGGTCGGCGTGAAGCGGGTGAGCACCCGTTGCAGCTCCAGCCCCGCCCGGACGCAGCGCAGCGCGTCGGTCTCGGTGGCGATCGGCGCGCCGAAGAGCGCCATCACCGCGTCGCCGATGTACTTCTCCACCACCCCGCCGTACTGGCCGACCACCCGGCGGGCCGCCGAGAAGAAGCCGGTCTGCATGCCGCGGACCTGCTCCGGGTCGGCCCGCTCGACGTACGGGGTGAAGTCGATGAGGTCGACGAAGAGCACGCTCACCCGCCGGCGGTCCTCCTGCGGGGTGACCGTGGTGGACCGGTCCGCGCCCGGTCGGGGCGACCCGCACGAGGTGCAGAACGCGACGTCCGAGGCGAGGGGGCGCAGGCAGTGCGGGCAGACAGCACCCAGCTCGGCGCCGCAGCCACCGCAGAAGCGGTCGCCGTCGGCGGCCGTGCGTCCACAGCGCCCACACTGCGCGGCGATGACACACCCTCCACTGGCGATACCGGCCGACGCCCCCCAGCGCCGTCACCCGTGAGGAGTATCGCCGTCGAACGCGCTGTCGGGTACCGGCCTGTTGGTTTGTGGACAGTCCACCAACGGCTTGACCGACTACATTCAGTCCGCCACATCTTCGATCAGCGACCAGAGGGGGACAGGTCAATGGTGTACGTCAAGCTGGAGAGTGACTGGACCGACGGCAACGGCGTCGATCACTCGGCGGGCGAGTCGGTGGACGTCGACGCCGCCACGCTCGCCACGTTGCAGGCCGAGGGCATCGTCAGCGAGCAGTCCCACGGCGCGGGCGGCGACAGCAAGGGCCCGAACAAGTGGGCCGGCCCGGGTAGCCCCGGAGTCTGAACCAGGCGTCGATGACACGACGCAACGGCCGGGTGCCCACGGGCGACCCGGCCGTTGCGGTTCTGCTGGTCCGCGCGGCGCGCGGGGGAGCGACCGACGGTCGCGTCAGCTCAGCGGTCGTTCATGCCGGCGCGGCGGCGCAGCGCGGCCACGTCGGTGACGACGATCCGCCGGCCCTCGGTCCGCAGCCAGCCACGGCTGGCGAAGGAACCGATGGCCTGGTTGACGCTCTGTCGGGAACCGCCGGCCATCTCCGCCAGCTGGCTCTGGTTGAGCTCGATCGTGATCATCGGGGCCTGGCTCTCGCCGGCCAGCCGGACCAGCGTCTTGGCGACCCGGCCCGGCAGGTCGAGGAAGACGTGGTCGGCGTTCTGCTCGGTGAGTCGGCGGATCAGCCCGCCCAGAGACCGCATCACCACGTCGAGGATGCGTGGGTTGGAGTGCACCAGCTCCATGAACGCGCCCCGGGAGAGCGCCAGCGCCGCACAGTCCTCGATGGCCTCGGCCGACGCGGACCGCGTGGAGGCGTCCAGCAGGGAGACCTCGCCGAGCACGTCCGGCGGACGGACCACCGACAGCACCGCCCGTTCGCCGGTCGGCGCGGTGCGGAACACGGCGACCGCGCCGCGGCGCAGCACGATCAACGACTCGCCCGGGTCGTTCTCGACGAAGAGCAACTGACCCTTGCGGTAGGTGCGCGGAACGGCGGCCGCGATGACGCGCTGGCGCACCTCGGGCTCCAGTCCGGCGAACATCTCGACACCTGTGAGCGCGTCACCCGGCTCCGGCAGGCGCATCTCCACGGCCCAACCCCTCCCCGGTCATGGACCACACAATCGCTCACCGGGTGAACCTGATGGCCCTGACAAGGTGAACTGACACCGGTTCGGCATCCGGTAGCGGTACACATCAGATCATGACGGTCCGGTCGCTTGCTGTACACCCCTCGAAGCACTTCCGTGACCGTCGCGAGCTGCGGCGTACCCCCTGCGCCCCTGGCGGTGCGGAGTCGGCGGCCGGGTTCGACGCCGGCCCACGGCGGGCCGGCCGAGCTCGCACCCGGCCCCGCCGGGCGTCGGCGGACGGCGGTGGGTGAGGATGTCCGGAATGGTCTACCGCTACTTCTACGACTGCGAGTTCATCGAGGACGGCCGGATCGTCGACCTCGTCTCGATCGGTGTCGTCGACGAGTACGGCCGCGAGTTCTACGCGGTCTCCACCGAGTTCGACGACTCCCGTGCCGTGCCCTGGGTACGGCGTAACGTGCTGGACCGGCTGCCGTCACCGGCGGACCGGGCCTGGCGCTCGCGGGAGCGCATCCGCGACGACCTGTACGACTTCCTCATGGAGCCGGTCCGGGACCGGCCGGGTGAGCAGTTGGAGCTGTGGGCCTGGTACGCGGCGTACGACCACGTGGTCCTCGCCCAGCTCTGGGGGGCGATGCCGGCGTTGCCCCGGGAGATCCCCCGGTTCACCAAGGATTTGCGGCAGCTCTGGGACGACCGGGGACGGCCGGCCCTGCCGGACGCGGACGCGGCCCGGCACGACGCCCTGGTCGACGCCCGGCACAACCTGGCCCGCTGGCGGGCGATGACGACACGCTGAGCGATCGTCATACGTCTGTAGGTTTGACCGGTTCTGTCCTGGGCAACGGTTCGACAGCCGAGCCGAGGGAGGCCGCCATGAGCAACGATGCGACCAGCGTCGCCGACGCCCGGGCGCGGGTCACCGAGCTGATCCGCGCCGCACGGATCTGCATGCTCACCACGATCTCGCTGGACGGGCGGCAGGTGAGCCGGCCGATGGGGCTCCAGGAGGCCGAGTTCGACGGCGACCTGTGGTTCTTCGCCTACGCCGACTCGGCCAAACTGCGCCAGATCCGGGTGAATCCGGAGGTCAACGTCGCCTTCTCGGACCAGAAGCACAACGCCTGGGTGTCGGTCTCGGGCACCGCCAGTGAAAGTTCCGACACCGAACGCGCCAAGCGACTGTGGAACCCGCTGCTCAAGACCTGGTTCCCGGAAGGGCTGGACACGCCCGGCCTGACCCTGATCAAGGTGCACGCCAGCTCCGCCGAGTGCTGGGACTCGCCGAGCAGCACCGTGGTCAACCTGCTCGGCTTCGCGAAGGCCGCCGTCACGGGCCGCCCGCCGTCGGCCGGCGAGAACCACGAGGTGACCTACTGAGCCGTCGCCCCCCGGGGCGCTGTCGTCGCGTGGGCAGGTGCGACTACAGTGCGCAGTGACGGCCCGCCCCGGGCCGGCAACGGCGCCGATGGTCTGACCTGACACATATCCTGGGGCAAATCGGGCTTCACCTGATGCTCCAGGAGGATGAGCGGATCATGCGTATCGGCGTGCTCACCGGCGGCGGCGACTGCCCGGGTCTCAACGCGGTCATCCGGGCGGTGGTCCGCAAGGGCGTCGCCACCTACGGTCACGAGTTCGTGGGCTTCCGGGACGGTTGGAAGGGCCCGCTGGAGGGTCTGTCCCGGCCCCTCGGCATCGCCGACGTGCGCGGCATCCTGCCCCGCGGCGGCACCATCCTCGGCTCGTCCCGCACCAACCCGTTCAAGATTGAGAACGGCGTCGAGCGGATCAAGGACAACCTCGCCGAGCAGGGCGTGGACGCGCTGATCGCGATCGGCGGCGAGGACACCCTCGGCGTGGCCACCAAGCTGCACGAGCTGGGCGTGAACGTCGTCGGCGTGCCGAAGACGATCGACAATGACCTCGGCGCCACCGACTACACCTTCGGCTTCGACACCGCGGTCAACATCGCGATGGAGGCCATCGACCGCCTGCACACGACCGCGGAGAGCCACCACCGCACCCTGGTCGTCGAGGTCATGGGCCGGCACGCCGGCTGGATCGCCCTGCACGCCGGCCTGGCCGGCGGCGCCAACGTGATCCTGCTGCCCGAGCGGCAGTTCGACGTCGAGCAGGTGGCCGGCTACGTCGAGAAGCGCTTCCAGCACCAGTACGCCCCCATCGTCGTGGTCGCCGAGGGCGCCCAGCCGCTCGACGGCCAGATGGTGCTGCACAACCAGGAGCTGGACTCGTTCGGCCACGTCCGCCTCGGCGGAATCGGCCAGTGGCTCGCCGAGCAGCTGGAGGCCAAGACCGGCAAGGAGGCCCGCACCGTGGTGCTGGGTCACATCCAGCGCGGCGGCACGCCGACCGCCTTCGACCGGGTCCTCGCCACCCGGCTGGGTCTGCAGGCCATCGACGCGGTCCACGACGGCGACTGGGGCAAGATGGTCGCGATGCAGAGCACCGACATCGTCCGGGTGCCCCTCGCCGAGGCCACCCGTGAGCTGAAGACCGTGCCGCTGGAGCGGTACGAAGAGGCCGAGGTCTTCTTCGGTAGCTGATCGACGGTAGGCGGCGCGGCGGGCACGCAGGCCCGCCGTGCCGCGACCCGACCTCAAGGGGGGTACGGCCCAGATGTCAGCCGGGGTGCACACGGTCGCGGTGATCGGCGCGGGCAAGATCGGCGAGCTGATGCTCTCCGGTCTGCTGCGCTCCGGATGGCCGGTGGAGAGGCTGCTCGCCACCGCCCGCCGTCCCGCCCGCGCGCAGGAGTTGACCGCCCGCTACGGCGTCCGGGTGGTCGACAACCTGGCCGCCGTCGACGAGGCCGCGGTGCTCGCCGTCTCGGTCAAGCCCCAGGACGCCGCCGCGCTGCTGGACGAGATCGGTCCCAAGGTGCCCGCCGACAAGCTGGTCATCTCGCTCTGCGCCGGGCTGCCCACCAGCTTCTTCAACCGCCGACTGCCCGAGGGCACGCCGGTGGTCCGGGTCATGACCAACACGCCGGCGCTGGTCGACGAGGCGATGACGGCCATCTCCGCCGGCGCGTACGCCACCGGGGCGCACCTGAGCCTGGCCGAGGAGATGTTCAAGCCTCTCGGCCAGACCATCCGGGTGCCCGAGTCGCAGCAGGACGCGGTCACCGCGCTCTCCGGCTCCGGCCCGGCCTACTTCTACCTGCTGGTGGAAGCCATGATCGACGCCGGGATCCTGCTCGGGCTGCCCCGCCAGGTGGCGCACGAGCTGATCGTGCAGACCGCCATCGGGTCCGCCGTGATGCTGCGCGACTCCGGCGAGCACCCGGTCAAGCTGCGCGAGGCGGTCACCTCGCCGGCCGGCACCACCATCTCCGCGGTCCGTGAGCTGGAGAAGCACGGCGTCCGCGCGGCGCTGCTCGCCGCGCTGGAGGCAGCCCGGGACCGCGCCCGCGAACTGGCCGCCCAGGCCGACTGACCGCGCCGCGTGGGGTCCCCGCGGCGCGGTGGGTGCCGCATACTGGCGGCGTGTTCACACTCGCCCAGGCCCGGCACCTGGTGGCCACCCTGCAGCCGCGTGTCGACGAGCTGATCCGGATCCGCGCCGACCTGGCCGAGCTGCGCGTCGACCTGGCCGACCACGGCGTCAGCGCACTCGGCGGGATGGCCGAGGTCAAAGGGCTGGAGGCCCGGCTGCACGCCGTCGTGGACGAGCTGCACCAGCACGAGATCCAGGTCAAGGGCATCGCGCCGGTGCAGCTCGACTTTCCGGGCGAGCGCGATGGCCGTGCCGTGCTCTGGTGCTGGTTGGAGGGCGACTCCGACGTGCGCTGGTACCACCGCGCCGAGTGCGGCTTCGCCGGCCGCCGTCCGCTCTGACCCGGTCGGTCACCCGTCGACGACCGCGAACACCACCACGTTGTCCCGGTAGTGGCCGCGCCGCCGGTCGAAGTCGCCCCCGCAGGTGACGAGGCGCAACTCCGGCCCCGGCGTCGGGCCGTAGACCGTCGCCGTCGGGAAGGCGTCCTTGCGGGTGCGCAGCGACCCGGTCACCCGGAACGACAACCACCGGCCGCCGCGCCACACCTCGACCCGGTCGCCGGAACGCAGCTCGCCGAGCCGGGCGAAGACCGCCGGACCGCTCCGCGAGTCCACATGCCCGGCGAGCACCGCCGGACCGGTGTCGCCGGGCGCGGGCCCACCCCCGTACCAGCCGGCCATGTCGAAGTCGGCCGGCGGAACGAGCACGCCAGCGTCGTCCAGGCCCAGCACCGTGAGCGTCGAGTCGACGCCGATGCGCGGCACACGTACCCGGGTGGGTGGACCCTGTGGTCGCGGCGACGCGGCCACGGACGCGCAGGCGTCGGCGCAGCCTTGGTGCCAGCTCGCGGCCGGCGGCGGTGGGCCGGTGGTCGCGAGCCCGACCCCACTGCCGGCGGCCAGGCAGACCGCCGCGCCGGCCGTGGCCAGCGCGACCAGCGCGGCCAGCGCGGCCAGCGGTGCCCGACGGGCGCGGTGCCGTCGGATCGCGGCGTCGGGTCCGATGCTCACCAGGTGGTGCGCCGCTGCCGGCGCCACAGGAGCAGGCTCGCCGCCACGGCCGCCGCGGCCACACCGCCGGCCACCATGGGGTACGCCCCGAGCCCGTCCCCGGCGGTGCCACCAGCGCCGGTGTCCACCCCACCCGCCGGTACGACGGTGCCGCCCTCGGCATCCTGACGCAGCTCGGCGGTGAGCCCGCCCTGCCTGCCGTCGAGCACCAGCAGCGAGTAGACCGCGCCGCCGGTGAGCCGTACCTCGGCGTCGGTGCTCGGACCGCCCGCGCCGGTCAGCCGCAGTCGCCAGGTGCCCGGCTCCACCTGCTGGTAGTCGGTGGTGGTGGCGAACTGCACGCCGTCGGCGATCGTCGGGCCGTCGGCGGCGGCCACGTCGAGGACGGGCGTCCGCACCGACGCCTGCACGACGCGCACCTTGGCCCGGCCCTTCGAGGGAGCGCTCAGGTCGTCGGTGAGCACCCGCAACCCCAGGTCGGCGTGCCGGCCGACTCCCGCCACCGTGTACGCGCCGCCGCTGGTCACCGCGACCTCGGTGGTGAGCACCGGCGGCTCGCTGGCGGGCGTGCCGGCCTCGCGCATCGCCACCGCGTACCGGCCCGGGCGCAACTGGAGATAGTCGGAGACCACGCCGTAGCCGACGCCGGGGAAGACCCTCGGCTTCGCGGTGGCGGGGGCGGCGAGGTAGACGTCCACCGCCGGAGTGTCGGGGGAGAGATGGGCGAGTCGGACGTACCCGACGCTGTCCGCGCTGGCTGGTGCCGGGAGCGCGGCGGCGAGGGCGGTGCCGAGCAGGAGCACGCCGGTGCTGGCCAACAGCCGGCGGGACGCGGTACGGAGCGTGTGCATGTCGCCTCCGAGGCACGTTCGGTGAGCGGGCGGCAACCCACGGACAGAGTCCCGTGCGTGAGACTCCGACGCAAGTTGTACACGCCATATTTCTCTCCGTCGCGCTGTCGAATGCTGCCTGTGCCGAATGCGCGCCGTGCTGCGGACCGCAAGATCCTGCTAGCTCCAGGATGTGGTGGCCTCGGCGTCGGGAGGATGCCATCGGATCCATGATCGAGCGCGATCTTGCCGGTCAGCGAGGGATGGGTTTGATTCTGCGAGCGAGGCTGGTGCCGCTAGCGCACCGCCAGGAAGCCGAACAGGTCCGGAACGCCACCCGGACCCGCCTCCGCGAAGCGAACCGCTCGGAGGCCGGCGGACAGGGTCGCGTTGAGGAGATCGGCGAGCGGAACGTGCCACGCCCCGACCCGCGCCCGGACGCCGCTGGTGTTCCAACTGTCGAAGCTGCGGGCCCGATCCTCGTAGCGCTCGTCTACCACGAACGCACGGCCAACGGTTGACGGGGGCCGTCGCCCGCCTCGCGTTCGCCTATCCTCGGGCGATGCGGGATCGCCGGGTGGCGCTGGTGTGGGCGGCCTTCGTCGTCGTCGCGACGGTGTCCTGTGTGCTCGTGTTGACACGCGATAACCGGCTCTCCGACCTGCACATCTACTACGGCGCACTGTCCGATCTGCACGCCGGCCGCTACGCAGGGGTGCAATGACCGTCAAACACCCACAGCGAGGGGAGTCCGCTGTACGAGTACCGTGCCGCGAACGGTGGGCCGTTCACCTATCCACCGTTCGCCGCACTGGTGCTGGCCCCGATCACCGTGGTCGCTGAGGGCGTACTCCAGGCGATCTGGCTGGTCGCGACGTGCGCGGCGGTCGTCGCCATCGCCGGGATGGTCGGTGTCGCGCTGAGCGCCGATCGGTCCCGCCGCCCGCTGGTCGGCGCGGTGGCCGCTGGTCGGCGCGTCCGGCATCACCCAGCGGGTGGCCGGCATGGCGTTGCTCGCCGCCATGCTCCTCTCGCTGGGCGCGGTCCTTGGGCCGGTGTCGACGCGACCGGGCGTGCAGTTCCTGTTCGAGAACGCCCGCACCGTCGGGACGTGCCTGCTGTGCCTGGCCGGCTTCGGCGGTGCCACGGTCGCCGTCGCCCGGGGCGGCCGTCGCCCGTCCGCCCGACGGGCATGGCTGCGAGTGGGCATCACGAGCGCGGTGACCCTCGCCTTCTTCGCCGTGCAACCGCTGCCCGCCGGGGCGGACCCGACGTTCAAGGCGTACACCCTCGACGACGTGGTCGACCCGCGATACTTCTTCGTCTGCCGGGGGCCGGTCGAGTGCGCCGCGTACAACACCGCCGCGCCCGTCACGTTCGGCACGCGGGCGGAAAAGACCAAGGTGCGGGTCAATGGCGTTGTCTCCGCACGGGTGGCCCGGCTGGACTACCGGCCAGACCATCGCCAGTTACGACGACGAACTGGCGGCCGCTCTCCGGAGGGCCACCCGGTAGGCGGTCCTCCGGAGGGCGGCGGTGTTCAGCGGGTGGCGGCGACCAGGGCGGCGCGCAGCTTCTCGGCGTCACCCGGCGCCGGGTGCTCCCAGTCGGTCGGGGTGGCGGAGTAGAGCGTGCCGTACGCCGGGGTGTCCGGCTGGTAACGCCAGCCCTCGGCGAGCGGGCCGACGTCGACCGCGTCGTACCCGATCCTGTCGAGGAAGGCCGTGACCTCGGCCTTCGCGGCCGCGTCGTCACCGGCGATGGCGAGGGCGCTGCGGTCGGCGGCGCCGGAGGGGCGGGCCAGCGCGGCCAGGCCCTTGAAGTAGATGTTGTTGAAGACCTTGACCACCCGCGAGTCCGGCAGGTGCCGCTGGAGGAGTTCGCTGCTGGTGGTCTCGCCGGAATCCAGCTCCGGGAAGTTCCCGTCACGCTGCGGGTAGTAGTTGTTGGTGTCGATGACGACCTTGCCGGCCAGCGGTTCGACGGGCACCGCCCGGTACGCCTTGAGCGGCACGGTGACCACCACCAGATCGCCGACCTGCGCCGCGTCCTGAGACGTGCCGGCGCTGGCCTGCTCGCCCAACTCGTCGACCAGGTCGGTGAGCGTCTCCGGCCCGCGCGAGTTGCTCAGCACCACGTCGTAGCCGGCGGTCACCGCCAGCCGGGCCAAGGTGCCGCCGATGTTGCCGCTGCCGATCAGTCCCACAGTTGTCATGCTGCTTCCCAACTCCGTCCACCCACGACGCATTCCCGACCGACGCGGTGGGTTATTCCGGTTGCCGGACGCCCGTGGTGGCGCATCGTGCCGCCGCGCGCTGCCTCGCCGAGGGCCCCGAGCTTCGCCGCCGCGCGAACGCCGGGCCGCGCTTCGGGCCGGTCCTGCACAACGTACTGCGCCCGCGCGTCGCCCGACCGGCTTCCCCGGAACCCGCCACCCTCCGGTGACCCACCCCGACGCCGCCGGCCCACCCCGACCGCCTCCGGCTCCCCGGTGATCAAGAGGTTCGCGTCACCGATCGGCCGATTCCTGACGCGAACCTCTTGATCACCGGGCCGGGTCGCCGGCCGGGTCGCCCGGGCCGAGTTCACCCGGGCGGGGGTCACCCGGGCGGGGCCACCCGGGCGGGGGTCACCCCGGCGGGGCCACCCGGGCGGGGGTCACCCGGGTCGGGTTGTTAGGCGGGGAGGACCTTGTCGATGGCCGTGCGCAGGTCATCGGAGTCGGGCTCGACCGTCGGGGCGAAGCGGGCGGCGACCGTGCCGTCCGGCGCCACCAGGAACTTCTCGAAGTTCCAGCGGACGTCCCCGGTGTGCCCGTCGGCATCCGGCGTGGACACCAGCGCGGCGTAGAGCGGGTGCCGGTCGGGCCCGTTGACATCGACCTTCTCGGTCAGCGGAAAGGTCACCCCGTAGTTGACCTGGCAGAAGTCGCTGATCTCGGCGGCGCTACCGGGTTCCTGTCCGGCGAACTGGTTGCACGGCACGCCCAGCACCACGAGGCCGCGCTCGGCGTACGTGTCGGCGAGGGTCTGGAGGCCGGCGTACTGCGGAGTGAGGCCGCAGCGGGAGGCGACGTTGACGACCAGCAGCGCCTTGCCGCAGTGGCGGTCGAGGTCGGCGGGGCCGCCGTTGAGGGCGCCGATCGGGATGTCGAAGACGGTCATGGCCCGAGGCTACGCGCCAGGTCTCGCCCCGCCGGGACGGGGCGTGACGGGTGTATTCCGCACACCAGAGGAAATCGAAACATGGACATCTTGACGGAGTGATAACGGTGTGAGTACCGTCTCACCATCCATTTTGGAAAGTTTCCTAACAGTACGGGAGGCGTCTCATGAAAAGATCGCTCCGCCGGGCCCTCTGGGCCGGCGCCGTGGTCGCCGTGACCGTCGCGGCGGTGCCGATGACGACCGCGTTCGGCGCCGGCACGGTCACCACCACGTTCGCCAAGGTGCAGGACTGGGGGACCGGTCACGAGACGAAGGTGACCGTGACCAACGGCACCAGCGCCACGGTCGCCACCTGGCGCATCGAGTTCGACCTGCCGTCGGGCACCACCATCAGCAGCGCGTGGGACGCCGACGTCACCAGCAGCGGCAACCACTACGTCGCGGTCAAGAAGAGCTGGGCCGGCGGGCTCGCCCCCGGCGCCTCGTTCAGTTGGGGCTACAACGGCACCGGCGCGTACAAGGCGCCGCTGAACTGCACCGTCAACGGCGTGCCGTGCGGCGGCGGCACCCCGACGACCCCACCGACCACGACCGCGCCGCCCACCACGGCGCCTCCGACCACGGCGCCGCCCACCACCGCCCCGCCCACCACGGCGCCGCCGACCACGGCGCCGCCCACCACCGCCCCGCCCACCACGGCGCCGCCGACCACCACCCCGCCGCCCAACACCGGAGGCAAGAAGGTCGTCGGCTACTTCGCCGAGTGGGGCGTGTACGGGCGCAACTACCACGTCAAGAACATCCAGACCAGCGGCTCGGCCGCGAAGCTGACCCACATCCTGTACGCCTTCGGCAACACCACCGGCGGTCGCTGCACCATCGGCGACAGCTACGCCGACTACGACAAGGCGTACACGGCGGCAGAGAGCGTGGACGGCGTCGCCGACACCTGGGACCAGCCGCTGCGCGGTAGCTTCAACCAGCTGCGCAAGCTCAAGAAGCTCAACCCGCACCTCAAGGTGATCTGGTCGTTCGGTGGCTGGACCTGGTCCGGCGGCTTCACCCAGGCCGCCCAGAACGCGGCCGCGTTCGCCGAGAGCTGCTACAACCTGGTCGAGGACCCGCGCTGGGCGGACGTGTTCGACGGCATCGACGTCGACTGGGAGTACCCGAACGCCTGCGGTCTGAGCTGCGACACCAGCGGTCCCAACGCGTTCAAGAACGTGATCGGCGCACTGCGGTCGAAGTTCGGGTCCAGCGCCCTCGTCACCGCCGCGATCACCGCTGACGGCAGCAACGGCGGCAAGATCGACGCCACCGACTACGCCGGGGCCATCGGCAACCTCAACTGGCTCATGCCGATGACGTACGACTACTTCGGCGCCTTCAACGCCCAGGGCCCCACCGCGCCGCACTCGCCTCTGACGTCGTACACCGGTATCCCGCAGCAGGGCTTCAACTCCGACGCGGCGATCCAGAAGCTCAAGAGCAAGGGCGTCCCGGCCAACAAGCTGCTGCTCGGCATCGGCTTCTACGGTCGGGGCTGGACGGGCGTCACGCAGGCCGCCCCGGGTGGCAGCGCCACCGGCGCGGCGCCGGGCACCTACGAGGCGGGCATCGAGGACTACAAGGTCCTCAAGAACACCTGCCCGGCCACCGGCACGATCGCCGGCACCGCGTACGCCAAGTGCGGCAGCAACTGGTGGAGCTACGACACCCCGTCGACCATCAACGGCAAGATGACGTACGCGAACAACCAGGGCCTCGGCGGCGCCTTCTTCTGGGAGCTCTCCGGCGACACTAGCAATGGTGAGCTCATCGGCGCCATCAAGGGCGGTCTCGGCTGAGCCGAAGGCCGACGCACCACCCCACACGGCAGGGAGGGGCCCGCACCGCCCCTCCCTGCCCGGTGCCGTAGCGGCCCGGTCGACGCCCAGCGTCGGCCGGGCCGCAGGCCTTGGGCGGGTCGGGCCCGATGTGGCAGACTCGCGGTTCGGCAGGTCTCGATTTCCCTGGTCGACGGAGGTGGTCATGCGCCCGATCCACCGCGGGCTGGTGGTGGCTGCCGCCGCGTTCGTGCTGCTCCCGGCCTCCCTGGCCGGCTGCGGGCTCGGCCGCGACGATGCCGACGAGCAGATCGCCAAGCCCCAGCGGTCCCCCGCCGAGGAGGTCGCAGTCCAGCGGTCCCCCGTTGAGGAGGTCGCAGTCCAGCGGTCCCCCGCCGAGGAGGCCGCCGCCCGGTCCCGCGAGCGCGTGCAGGCGTACCTCGACGCGATGATCGCCAAGGACGTCGCCGCCGGCCGCAGTCAGCTCTGCGCCCTGCTGCACGACGGGTTCGACCCCGCCGCCACCGGCCCGAACGGCGACTTCGCCGACCACTTCCAGGTGCCCCAGGCGACCATCACCGACGTCCGGTCGGGCCAGCGCGGACAGGAGGTCAGCGTCTCGGTCTCGGTCACCGCCGGCCGGAGCAAGATCATCCGTCCGCTGCTGTTCACCGTCACGGGCGACGGCGGCGACTGGTGCATCGCCGGTGAGTCGCCGGGCGACAATCAGGCCGTCAGCCCCTCGCCGAAAGGGCTCGCCCCCTCACCCGCGTCCTGACCGGCATCGGTGGGATCGATCTCCCACTTGCCGGAACCGTCACCCTCGCCGCCCGGTCACACGCGCGGTCGCCGTACGCTTTCTCTCATGCGCCATGAGTGGCATCAGCTGAGCCATCCCGCGGTGGGCAGCCCGGGCCTGCAGACCAGCCGTCCGACCGTCGACTCCGCCGAGGACGCTGCCCTCGGTCTGGACCGCTGGCGGGAACTGCCCCGCGAGCAGGTCCCACCGTGGTCCGACCCGGCCGCCGTCGCCGAGGTCTGCAAGGTGCTCGACACCGTGCCGTCGGTCGTCGCGCCCTACGAGGTGGACCAGCTCCGGCAGAAGCTGGCGCTGGTCTGCGAGGGCAAGGCGTTCCTGCTCCAGGGCGGTGACTGCGCCGAGACGTTCGCCGACAACACCGAGAGCCATCTGCTGGCCAATGCCCGCACCCTGTTGCAGATGGCGATCGTGCTCACCTACGGCGCGTCGCTGCCGGTCGTCAAGGTCGCCCGGGTGGCCGGCCAGTACACCAAGCCCCGTTCGCTGCCCACCGACGCGCGTGGCCTGCCCGCGTACCGCGGCGACATGATCAACTCGCTGGAGGCCGATCCCGCCGCCCGCGTCGCCGATCCGCAGCGCATGATCCGGGCATACGCCAACTCGGCCGCCGCGATGAACATGCTGCGGGCGTACCTCGCCGGTGGGCTCGCCGACCTGCACGCGGTGCACGACTGGAACAAGGGCTTCGTGCGGACCTCCCCGGCGGGGGAGCGTTACGAGGCGATCGCCCGGGAGATCGACCGGGCGTTGGCCTTCATCCGGGCCTGCGGGATGACCGACGACGAGGCGCTACGGACCGTCACCCTCTACTGCTCCCACGAGGCCCTGGCCCTGGAGTACGACAGGGCGCTCACCCGGGTCTCCGACCGTCGGGCGTACGGGCTGTCCGGGCACTTCCTCTGGGTCGGCGAGCGCACCCGGCAGATCACCGGCGCGCACATCGACTTCATCTCCCGGATCGCCAACCCGATCGGCGTCAAGCTCGGCCCGACGACCTCCCCGGACGAGGCGATCGAGCTGTGCGAGAAGCTCAACCCGGACAACATCCCCGGCCGCCTCACCCTGATCAGCCGGATGGGCAACCACCGGGTCCGCGACGCCCTGCCGCCGATCGTGGCCAAGGTGACCGCCTCCGGCGCCAAGGTGGTCTGGCAGTGCGACCCGATGCACGGCAACACCCACGAGTCGTCCAACGGCTACAAGACCCGGCACTTCGACCGCATCGTCGACGAGGTGCTCGGCTACTTCGAGGTGCACCGTGGCCTGGACACCCACCCCGGCGGCATCCACGTCGAGTTGACCGGTGAGGACGTCACCGAGTGCCTCGGCGGCGCCCAGGGCATCGAGGACCTCGACCTGCCTGACCGGTACGAGACCGCCTGCGATCCTCGGCTGAACACCCAGCAGTCGCTGGAGCTGGCCTTCCTCGTCGCGGAGATGCTCCGTGGCTGACGCGTGCGGCCCCCTGTCGGCCGCCGAAAGGTCAGTTCCGAGGCTGAGGCCCCTGTCGGACGAGAATGACCGTGGCCAGGTGTGCGAGACCCGCGACCGGCTGCCGAAAGGGTGACTGTGGCTGATCTTGTTGACCTGCGTTCCGACACGGTGACCCGGCCGACCGCCGGGATGCGCGAAGCGATGGCCGCCGCCGAGGTCGGCGACGACGTCTACGGCGAGGACCCCACCGTCAACGCGTTGGAGGCGGAGGTCGCCGCGCTGTTCGGGCACGAGGCGGCGCTCTTCGCCCCGAGCGGGTCGATGGCCAACCAGATCGCCCTGCAACTGCTGGTGCCGCCCGGCGACGAGCTGCTGTGCGACGCGGACGCGCACGTCGTCACGTACGAGATTGGCGCCGCTGCCGCGTACGGCGGGATCTCCTCGCGGACCTGGTCGGCCGTCGGCGCGGACATCGACCCGGAGGTGGTCGCCCGGATGATCCGTCCGGACGGCTACTTCGCCGTGCCCACCCGCGCGATCGCCGTCGAGCAGACCCACAACCGGGGCGGTGGCGGCGTGATCCCGCTGGCCACCCTGCGGGAGCTGCGCGGTGTCGCCGACGCCGCGGGGGTGGCGCTGCACTGCGACGGTGCCCGGATCTGGCACGCGCACGTCGCCGACGGCGTGCCGCTGACCGAGTACGGTCGGCTGTTCGACACGCTGTCCGTCTGCCTCTCCAAGGGGCTCGGCGCGCCGGTCGGCTCGCTCGTGGTGGGCAGCGCGGAGAAGATCGAACGGGCCCGGATGATCCGCAAGCGGATGGGTGGCGGCATGCGCCAGGCCGGTATTCTCGCCGCCGCCGGCCGGTACGCGCTCGCGCACCACGTCGACCGCCTGGCCGAGGACCACGCGCGCGCGGCCCGGCTCGCCGAGACGGTCGCGCCGTTCGGGGTGCTCGCCACCACGGTCCGCACCAACCTCGTTCCGCTGGACCTGACCAAGCACGCGCTGGACGCCCGCGCCCTGGCCGCCGCCGCGCGCCAGGAGGGCGTACTGATCTCGGTGCTCGGCCCCCGGGCCGCCCGCCTGGTCACCCACCTGGGCCTCGACGACGACGCGGTGGCCCGCGCCGCGACCGTCCTGACCAGGGTCCTCGCCGCCTGACCCACTCCCTGTCGATCAAGAGCTTTGCGTCATCCAAAGACCGGATTTTGCCGCAAAGCTCTTGATCACCGCTGCGGGCGGGCGGCTTCAGGGGTTGAGGCGGGTCAGGGTTTCGATGTCGGCCTTGTGGCCCAGTTGCTTCTCGCTGGGGGTCTCCACGACCACTGGGACGCCTGCGGTGGCCGGGTGGGCCATCAGCTCCGCGAAGGCCGGTTCGCCGATGGTGCCCTTGCCGATGTTCTCGTGCCGGTCCCGGGTGGAACCGCACAGATCCTTGGAATCGTTGGCGTGCACCAGCCGCAACCGGTCCGGCCCCACGGTCGCCACCAGCGTGTCGAGGGTCGCGGTCATGCCGCCCTCGGCGGCCAGATCATGCCCGGCCGCCCAGGCGTGGCAGGTGTCGAAGCAGACTCCGAGCATCGGATGCCGGTCCACCGCGTCGAGGTAGGGCCCGAGGTGCTCCACCCGGGAGGCGAGGGAACGGCCGCCACCAGCGCTCGGCTCGACCAGCAGCATCGGCCCGCCGGCCTCGGCGGCCCAGTCGAGCAGCGGCAGCAGCTCCCGGCGGACCTGCCGCATCGCCTCCTCGGCGTACCCCTCGTCGACCGAGCTGCCGGCGTGGAACACCACCGCCTGCGCTCCGATCGCCGCACCCCGGCGCAGCGCGTGCGCCAGCGTCAGCGCCGACCTCTCGACGGTGGCCGGGGTGGGTGAGCCCAGGTTGACCAGCAACGAGGCGTGGATGAACGCCGGGATGCCCCGCTCGGCGCAGCCCTCGCGGAACAGCGCGTCCTGCGCCGGGTCACCCGGTGGCAGCGCCCAGCCCCGCGAGTTGGAGACGTAGACCTGCACGGCTGCGGCGCCGGTCGCGTCGGCGTACGGCAGGGCCGCCCTGGCCAGTCCGCCTGAGGTCGAGGTGTGCGCGCCCACCGGCCGCGCGGAGATCGCCGCCATCAGAAGCACGTGATGACGACCGGGGTGCCCGGAGGCACCTGCGAATTCTCGCCGGGGGCCTGGATGCGCGCCACCGCGTTCGGGTTGACGGCGATCGTCACCGGGAAACCCTGGCTCTCCAGCACCTGCTTGGCCTGCTGGCAGGGCAGGTCGACCACCCGGGGCACCACGACCAGCGGCGGGCCCTTGCTGATCTCCAGCTTGACCTCGGCGCCCTTCTCCACGCCCGCGCCGTCGGCCGGGCTCTGCCCGAGGATCTCGTCCTTGGGCTTGTCGGAGTCCTTGAAACTCTCCACCGGCACCAGGCCGAGCTGGCCCAGTTTGGTGCGCGCCTCAGTCAGGCTCTTGCCCACCAGGTTCGGCACCGTCACCGGCGCCCGGCCACGGCTCAGGATGAGCGTGATCTTCGTGCCCGGCTTGACCTCGGCGCCCACCTTCGGGGAGCTGTCCAGGACGACGCCGGCCGGCAGGGTGTCGTCATAGCGGGTGGCGCCCTTGGCGACCACCAGTTGGGCGTTGACCAGATCCGCCTCGGCCAGCTCGTACTCCTTGCCGGTCACGTCCGGCACCGGGAAGCGCTCCGGGCCCAGCGAGAGGGTCAGGGTGATCGTGCCGCCCTTGACGATCTTGCTGGACGACGACGGGCTCTGCCCCAGCACGCTGTCCTTCGGCGCCTTCTCGTCGAAACGGGGCTCCCCGTACGCCAGGGTCAGGCCGGCGCGGTCGGCCTGGGCCTGCGCCTCGGCCTTGCTCAGGCTGACCAGTTGAGGGGCGGAGGTGTAGCGGCCGGCGCCGAACCACCAGCCGCCCAGCGCGGCCACCAGCCCCAGCGCCACGACCACGACCGCGACAGCCAGGCGACCCCGCGAGTTGCTCAGCACCGTGTCGCGCAGCTCGGCGAACCGCGCACCCAGGCCCTCGGCGGGCTCCGTTGCGGCCCGCCTGCGGCCCGGGCTCTGGCTGCCGCCCTCGGGCAGTCGCGCCCAGGTGGGCCGTTCCGCCGGGCGGATCGCGGCGACCATCATGGTCGGCTGGGAGACCGGCGGCTCGTCGGTCACCCGGCGCAGTACGGCGGTGTTGCTGCTGTTGACGTTGCCCAACTGGTCCCGGGCGACCTGGACCTCGGCCAGCAGCGCGCCGGCGTCGGCGGGCCGGGCGGAGGGGTCACGTCGCGTGGCGCGCTGCACCAGAGCGTCGAGGGTCGGCGGCAGGCCGGGCACCAGCGTCGAGGGCGCCGGCACGTCCCGGTCGACGTGCTGCCAGGCGACGTCCACCGGACGGTCCCCGTCGTACGGCACCCGACCGGTGAGCATCTCGAACAGCACGATGCCCGCGGAGTAGACGTCGGTACGCGGATCGGCCCGACCCTCGGTGACCAGCTCCGGGGCGACGTACGCCACGGTGGCCATCAGTTGGTTGCCCTGCTCGTCGTCGGCGCTGGCCTCGACCGCGCGGGCGAGCCCGAAGTCGGCCACCTTGACGACGCTGTCCACCAGGTTGGCGACGCCGCCGGTGGGCGCCTCGGCGACCAGGACGTTCTCGGGTTTGACGTCGCGGTGCACGAGGCCGGCCCGGTGCGCGGCGGCGATCGCGGCGAGCATCTGCTCGGCGATGGCCAGCGCCTCGTCCGGGTTGAGCCGGCGTCGTTCGGCCAGCACGTCGCGCAGCGTACGGCCGCGGACGTACTCCATCACCAGGTACGGCAGGTTGGCGTGGGTGCCCTGGTCGTAGACCGCGACCACGTTCGGGTGGGTCAGCCGGGCGATGGTCTTCGCCTCGTCGGTGAACCGGGCCACGAAGTTGGCGGCCCGGGCCCGCGCCTCGGGCGCCTGGGTCGGGTGAATGATCTTGACCGCGACGGTGCGCTCGAGGCGTTCGTCGGTGGCGGTGTACACGGTCGCCATGCCGCCACGCGCCACGCGACCGCGAATGCGGTAGCGCCCGTCGATCAGCGAGCCCAGCAACGTGTCGGCGACCTGTGTGTCCATCGGCAGGGAGTCTATGTGTCCAGGGGGTGGGAGTTGAACAGGATGCTACAGCCCGGGGACGTACCCGGTGCGTCCCGCCGTGACCGCCACCCCGGCGGCGGCCCTGAGCCGCTGCTCACCGGGGGTGCCCACCCGCGGACGCGGACCGGTGGTGTGGGGTGCCGGTGGTCCGCGACGACGGCGGCGTGGCAGGGTGATCGGGTGACCGAATCCGTACCCGACCCCGAGCTCGCCGGCCCCACCGACCCGGCCGGCTGGCTCGCCCTGCCCGACGTCGCCGAGCGGCTCGACGTGTCGATCAGCAAGGTGCACCAGATGATCCGCGACCGGGAGCTGCTGGCGGTCCGCCGCGACGGCATCCGCCGGATACCCGCGGATCTGGTGGCCAACGAGACCGTTCTCAAGCACCTGCCCGGCGTGCTCAACCTGCTCGCCGACAACGGCTACGACGACGAGGCGGCGCTGCGCTGGCTCTACCAGCGGGACGACACGCTCCCCGGCAACACGCCCGCAGCCGCCCTCTCCGGCGACCAGGCCCGCGAGGTCAAACGCCGCGCCCAGGCCCTGGGTTTCTAGCCCATTTCTAGCCCTCCGCCCTTCCCCGCGTCGATCATGAGGTTAGCGGCGCGACACGCCGAGGCGAACGCCGCTAACCTCATGATCAACCGCAGGGCGGCGCGCAGGGCGGCGCGCAGGGCGGCGCGCAGGGCGGCGCGCAGGGCGGCGCGCAGGGCGGTGCGGGGGTCAGTCGGCTCGGCGGGTTGCGGCTATGGCCAGGTCCATCAGGGCCTGGCGGGCCTCGGTGTCCAGGTCGACGGCGGCCAGGGCGGCCAGGGCGCTGTCGGTGAGCGTCACGATGCGCTGTTCGGTGCGGGCGAGAGCCCCGCTCGCGTGGATCAGCTCACGCAGGCGGGCCACGCCCTGCTCGTCCAGGTCCGGGTTGCCGAGCTGACCGAGCAGCAACTCCCGGCCCGCGTCGTCGGTGGCCTCCACGGCCGCCGCCACCAGATAGGTGCGCTTGCCCTCGCGCAGGTCGTCCCCGGCCGGCTTGCCGGTCTGCGCCGGGTCGCCGAAGACCCCCAGCACGTCGTCGCGGAGCTGGAACGCCTCGCCCAGCGGCAACCCGTACGCCGAGTAGGTCGTCCGGACGTCCTCGCCCGCGTCGGCCAGCGCGGCCCCGAGCAGCAGCGGGCGCTCGACGGTGTACTTCGCCGACTTGTACCGGGCCACCTTGCTGGCCCGTTCCACCGAGGTGTCCCCGGTGACCTGGGTCAGCACGTCGAGGTACTGCCCGACGGTGACCTCGGTGCGCATCTCGTCGAAGACCGGCCGGGCCCGGGCCACCGCCCGCAGGTCCAGGCCGGCGGAGTGCAGCAGCTCGTCGGACCACACCAGGCACAGATCCCCGAGCAGGATCGCGGCGGCGTCGCCGAACCCGTCCGGGTCGCCGCCCCAGCCGGCCGCCCGGTGCCGGGTGGCGAACCGCCGGTGCACCGCCGGCTCGCCGCGCCGGGTGTCGGAACGGTCCATCAGGTCGTCGTGGATCAGAGCGCTCGCCTGCACGAACTCCAGTGCCGCGAGGGCGGTGAGAACCTCGTCGCCGTCCACCCCGCCGGCACCCCGGAATCCCCAGTACGCGAAGGCCGGGCGGAGGCGCTTGCCGCCACCGAGCACGAACGCCTCGATCGCCTCCGCCACCGGGACGAGGGCCTGGTCGACTCGGGTCAACCGGGCCCGCTGGCCGGCCAGGAACTCGGTGAGCGCCTCGTCGACCCGCTGCCGCAGGCCGGCGCGGTCGACGGGGGACACAGGAGCAGCGTGGGTCACGCCACGACGCTAGCGGGTCGCCACGGCCCGCGCCCCACCGCCACGCGTAGTCTTGCCGGCACGGCCCGGGCCTGTCCGCCCGCCCGGCCGTGCACCGCCCCCGCCGTGTCGGCCCGACCCGGCCGCCGCGGGCGGGCCGGTCCGCCGGGCGCGCACGGCCGCCTCGGTGAGCACCGCCGCCGGTGCGTCCAGCACGACGGCGAGCCAGCCGAGCCAGAAACTGCCGGGTACGCGTCGCTGCCGTTCCCACCGGGACACCTCGTGGCGGCTCAGCGTCGCGACGCCCGCCGCGGCGCACAATTCGGCGGCGGCTCGGCGCTGGCTCCACCCCCGGGCCAGCCGATGCCGGACCAGCAGCGGCCCGAGTTGGGTGCGGTGCGGCGGTGGAGACGAGGTCACGGGTCCTCCCGGCGGGCGTCGACGCGGTGACACCCCGCCCGCGCGACGGGCCGGGCGCACCTCGGTTGCGTGACCCCCACGCCGGAGCCGGGCCGCCCCCGCCGCCCCTCCCGCGTTCCCCATTCCTACCCCGGGGGTACGACGACTTCCCCGCCGGAACCCAGCGAGGAGGCCAACATGTTCCTGACAACTGCAACGAAAGCTCGCCACGTGTCCGGAGTGAAGGCCAGGGCCGGACCAGTGACGTCCTTGCTGTCTCGCACGCCGACGACACCAGAGATGTTGTCGGCAACCTCCACACAGTTGCCCTGCGCCCCGCTCCGGGTGCTCCTGCGCCAGGTAGCGCCAGTCAGATCAGCCACGGTGCCTCTCGAGCCGGTCAAGGTAGAGCGCGCCCGAAAGACCTTCGTTGTAGACCGTCGTCGGCTCGGCAGATCTTGCCCCATTCGTCGGGAAGTCAAGGATGACGAACCCGCCGGACACCACTACTTGCGTGATCGTGCCGTTGAGCGGAAGCAGTCTGATGGACACGTTGGGCGCATCGCCGGCTTGGACAAGCTTGGCTATCTGTCCTGACATGCCGGGCGCGTTCTTGTGTAGTAGTGCTTCCTCGATGATCACATCTAGCGTGGGCGCGACAGGTGCCTCCTGGTCAGCAACCGCTGACGCTCGATGCGTAACTCAACCAACTTCGCGGCCTCATCGTCAGTGACCTTCGGGCGGGTGCGGACGACGTGAGCGGCGTACTCCGGGGTCTCACGTGGAGTGTTGCACATCACTTCAATGCTGCTGGATCGTGCCTGCTAGAAGCCGTTGAGGGTTGCCTCGGGAGGTAGATCATGCGCCGTTGGAAGTGGTTTCAGAGACCAGGCGAACCCATGGACGTCGTTGAGACGACCAGCTTCCCGAGTCAGGCAGGTGCCTACCGTCCTGATCAATGGCCCGGACCGGGCGCGGCGACGAAACGCCAGGCTGCGAAGCGTCGCAACCAGCAGGCCAGAAAGCCGATGAGGCTCAACCCCGGAGACATTCTGCTTCTCACCAAGGAAGCGAGCATTCAGTTCACAAAGCCAATGACGTTCAGGGTGATCGGGGTGGTGACGGACTGGATTACCTATGACGGCTGGGTTTGGGTCGATGGATATCAGCTAGACAAGAAAGGCGATGCCGTGGAGAGGCGGCGGATCTTTGTCCAGTCGGCAGGCTTGCAGGTCGTCACGGCGGCGGTAGGCGACGGAAGGATCAAGCGTCCACAACGACGATGACGCAGCTGGGTCGGTTCAGGTGAGATCGATCCAGTAGTCCAGATCCACCAGGTCGGCACGCCTGACGATGTGCGCCACCTCGACCACGCGCTCACCGACATACGTCTGTCGAGTGATCACCACGACGTGAACGCCGCCAGGGATCTGTAGAGACTCAATCTCATCCGGCGTCGGCATCCTCCATCGCGGTCGCTCGTGGATGCCAGTGACGGTATGCCCGAGGCTGTATAGCTGTGAGGTGTTGCCACCCGGCCAGGGCTCGTTCTTCGGGTCGGCTACCGGGGTGCCGGCGACCATGTCGAGCAGCAGCGACGAGACGGACATCTGTTGCGGCACGCCGTGAGTGCGGAACAGGAAATGGCGCTCCAACAGCATCGTCCCCTGCTCCACCCCGAACAGCTCGGCCATGGGCTCGGTAGCCGGCACCTCGACGAAGCTCCTGTCGAGGCTGTAGGCAGACCACTCAACCTGCTGATCAGCAGTGAAGGACGTTCCGAGCTCGCCGCTGCGAACCTGCTCCAGCTCCTTGCGGTACCTCTCGGAGGCGAGTCGACGCACGGGCATGATCGGACGGGCGTAGGTGCCTCGTCCAACCTCTGTCATCACCAAGCCCTCGGCCCGCAGTAGCGCCAACGCTTCACGAACGGTCCCGCGCGCGACTGCGAACTCGGCCATCAAGGTCGATTCACTGGGCAGCAAGGAGCCGGGGGCGATCACGCCGGCCTCGATGCGGTGGCGTAGCTCGTCAGCAACCTGCCGGTAGCGCCGCGGCTGTGGGTGCGGGGTAGGCACGCCCGTCACCGTACTCCGGATCTTCCCGACCGCTTGTTCGCCATGACACGACATTGCCTCTCTGAACAGGCTGCCTAGACAGGCTTACGGTTGCAGTGTGGCCGGCACGCTGAGTGATCTTGGGGTAGGCACTGCGTGTCGGCCACCCAAGGAGTCTCGGGAGGCAGCTCATGCGTCGATGGAAATGGTTCCAACGTCCTGACGAGTCGATCGACGTCGTCGAACGCTCGGCCTATCAGCCTGTGACGTGCGACCCTCCTACGCCGCTACGGAAGCAGGAAGATCCCACCAGCGCACGGCCAGCCGCGAAGCGGCACAGCCAGCGAGACGACCGCCATGCTTGAGGAGATCAGGCCGGAGCCACCGTTTCCCGTGATCATGGCCGGTTTCATAGTGGATCTACACATCCGCAAGACGTGCCCAGGCTGCCGGCAGGATGGCTGTCCAAAGCTCAGAGCCGCTGGACTCACCCTGAAGCTCTGGCGGGCAAGGAAGCAGCCGTGAAGTCCGGTGACGTCCTGCGGCTTGGTCGGAAGGTCAGCGTTCAGTTCATGAGCCCGATAACCGTTCGGGTCATCAGAAGGCTTGACTGGGTTACCTACGACGGTTGGTGCTGGATCGACTGTTACCAGCTCGACAGCAGAGGTGATGCCATCGCCAGACGTTCGCTGTTTATCCGACCTGAGTTCGTGGAGTTCGCCGTAGACGGCCTGGCTGCGCCGCAGGGGCGGGATCGACCGACTCGCGTACGGCGGTGGGAAGCTCCTGGGTCCCGGTTGCGCCGCCCGCTAGAGTCGGGTCGTGGCGCTCGGTCTTCCCTCGGTACTCCCCAATCCGCAGCCGGCGATCGGGGCGCTCATCCGTGACCGTCAGCCGACGTTCTCGTTCGAGTTCTTCCCGCCCAAGACCGAGGCGGGGGAGCGGCTGCTCTGGCAGGCGATCCGCGAGCTGGAGTCGCTGCGTCCGTCGTTCGTGTCGATCACCTATGGCGCGGGCGGTTCGACCAGGGACACCACCGTGGCGGTGACCGAGCGGATCGCCACCGACACCACCCTGCTGCCGATGGCCCACCTGACCGCCGTCAACCACTCCGTGGCCGAGTTGCGGCACGTCATCGGGCGGCTCGCCGGGGTGGGGGTGCGCAACGTTCTGGCCGTACGCGGCGACCCACCGGGCAATCCGGGTGGCGAGTGGGTCCGGCACCCCGAGGGCGTCGACTACGCCGAGGACCTGGTCCGGCTGGTCCGTGACTCCGGTGACTTCAGCGTCGGTGTGGCGGCCTTCCCGTACAAGCATCCCCGTTCACCGAACGTGGCCAGCGACACCGCGCAGTTCGTCCGTAAGTGCCGGGCCGGCGCCGAGTTCGCGATCACCCAGATGTTCTTCGAGGCGGACGACTACCTGCGCCTGCGCGACCGGGTGGCCGCCGCCGGCTGCGCCACCCCGATCCTGGCCGGGGTGATGCCGGTGACCCAGATCGGCACCATCGAGCGGTCCGTGCAGCTCTCCGGGGCGCCCTTCCCGCCGGCGCTGGCGGCGCGCTTCGAGCGGGTGGCCGACGACCCGGAGGCGGTGCGCCGGCTCGGCATCGAGCAGGCCAGCGAGATGTGCCGCAGGCTGCTGGACGAGGGCGTACCGGGAATCCACTTCATCACCCTCAACCGGTCCACCGCGACCCGGGAGGTCTGGCAGAACCTCAGGGCCGGCGCGCGGATGTGAACGCGGAGTCGGCGACACCTGGTGCGCGGCACGACGGTTGATCCTCAGGTGGGCACACAGCTGAACTGGGACCAGTACGCCACGGCGTGGGCGCGGCTGCACGGCGGGTTCGACCCGCGGGTCGCCGCGCCGGTGGTACGCGCCTGGCTGCGGTTCGCCTACCACGTCGGGTACGTGCTGGGCCGGCTGCGGGTCGGCCCCACCCCGGTCACCGCGGTCGGGGTGCTGCTCTGCTTCTGCGTACCGCTGCTGGCGACCCGGCCGGGCGACGGACCGTTCCTCGGCGCGCTGTTCGTGCTGCTCGCCGCCGTGGCCGACAGCGTGGACGGCGCCGTGGCGGTCGCCACCGGCCGTACCACCCGGCTCGGCTACGTCTACGACTCGCTGGCGGACCGGCTCGGCGAGGTGGCGTGGCTGCTGGCGTTCTGGCTGGTCGGCGGGCCGGGCGCGTTGGTCGTCGCGGCTGGTGCGTTGTCCTGGCTACACGAGTACGTCCGGGCCCGCGCGGTGTCCGCCGGGATGCGCGAGATCGGCGCGGTGACCGTCGGCGAACGTCCCACCCGGGTCTCGGTCGCGCTGGCGGGTCTGGTGGTCGCCGGGCTGGCCGGTCTGATCGAGCCGGACCTGGCCGCCGGCACCATCACCATGGCGACCGCCGTGTGGGTGCTGCTCGCCGGCTTCGGGCTGGGGCAACTGCTGTCCACCGTCCGCCGCGCGCTCCTCGACGCCGGCTGAGCGACCGGGCCGGCTGAGCGACGCCTGCGGCTGAACGACCGGGCCGTCCGGGCGACCGGGCCGTCCGGGCGACCGGGCCGTCCGGGCCGTCCGAGCGACCAGGCCGGACTACCAGGCGGGACCGATCTCGTCGGCGACGATCTGCGCGGAGAGGGTCACCATCGGCAGGCCGCCACCGGGGTGGCTGGAGCCGCCCACCAGCCACAGCCCGTGCGCCGGCCCCCGGTTGGCCGGGCGGAGCAGGCCACCGGCAGTGCCGTAGATCGCCCCGCCCGGCGCACCGGTCGCCACGTCCAGGTCGGCCGGGGTGCGCACCTCGCGGAACAGCAGCCGGTCCCGCACGTCGACGCCGCGCTCGGCCAGGACGTCCAGGATCCGGTCGGCGTACGCGTCGGCCAGCCCGGGGCGTCGCCAGTCGACCGCGCCACCAGCGGTGCCCTGTCGGGCGGCGTTGACCAGCACGAACCACGCCTCGTGTCCGGCCGGGCGGACCATCGGGTCGTCGGCCACGGTGACGAACACCGTCGGGTCGGTCGCCGGCCGGGCCCGTACGCCCCGGCCGGGGTCGCCGAAGACGGCGTCGAACTCCGCGTCGTAGTCGCGCGGGAAGAACACGTTGTGGTGGGCCAGCCCGGTGCTGCCGGAGACGCCGAGCAGCAGCACGAAACCGGCGAGGCTGCGGTCGGTCAGCGCGGCCAGCCGGCGGGGGTGCGGCAGCAGGTCGCGGTAGACGGTGAGGGCGTCCACGTTGGCCACCACCACGTCGGCGGGCACCGGCGCGGCGACGCCCGCGAGGCGTACCCCGTGCACCCGGCCGCCGGTCGCGTCGATCCGGGTGACCGTGGCGCCGGTCTGCACGACCACGCCGAGGTCCAGGCAGCGGGTCAGCAGCGCGTCGGCGAGGGTGCCCAGCCCGCCGCGCAGGTACCAGCCGCCGAAGGCCAGCTCGGCGTAGGGGACCGCGACCAGCGCCGCCGGCGCGCGGCGCGGGTCGGCGCCGGTGTAGGTGGCGTACCGGTCCAGCAGCATCCGCAGCCGCGGGTCGGTCAGGTGGCTGCGGCCCAGGCCGCGCAGGGTGCGACCCGGGGCGATGGCGGCCAGGTCGCCGATCCGCCAGGCCAGCGACGCGAGGTCGCGGGGGGAGTCGACGGTACGGCGCAGGATGTCCCGCGAGGAGACCTCCCACACCCGTGCGGCCCGGCGCCACAACCGTTGCCAGTCGGCCGCCGCCCGGTCACCGAAGGCGGCCCCGATCCGCGCGGCGAACTCCACCGGGTCGGCGCACGAGTCCAGGGCCGGGCCGCCGTCGGAGAAGACGTGTCGGACGATCGGGTCCAGCGGAACCAGATCCAGGTACTCGTCGAGCTTCGCCCCGGTCGCCTCGAACAGGTCGTGGAACACCTCGGGGAGGGTGAGCAGGCTCGGCCCGGTGTCGAACTGGAACGTCCCGGCGGGGGTGTCGTGCGCATACCGGCCGAGCTTGCCGCCGACCGTGCCGGCAGCTTCGAAGACGGTCACCTGGTGCCCGGTGGCGGCCAGCCGGGCGGCGGTGGCGAGGCCACCCACCCCGGCGCCGACGACCACGATCCGCGCCATGCCGTGCCTCCCTAGCTGACCGGGCGGCCCCGCCAGGTCAGGCGGCGTCGCTTCCGCAGATGGTACGACCGCAGGGTCAACCAACCGAGGACCACGACCGACACGGGGTGTGCGAGCGCGTCGGGCCACCACCGACCCCCGGTCGCGCGGGCGGTGAGCACCCGTCCGGCCACCCCGAGCAGATAGCCGGCCAGCCCGACAGCGGCCACCTGTGGCACGCCGGCCACGAGGCCGACCAGCGCGACCAGCGGGGGGGCGGTGTAGAGCAGCAGCAGCGCCGTCACCACGGCTGCCGCCGCGCTCGGGTGCCCGAACGACGCCCACAGCGACTTCGAGTACCCGTCGCGCAGTTGCGGCCAGTCGTCGTACATCCGACAGGTGGCCAGCCGGGAGCCGTCGGCCAGGGCGATCCGCCCACCGGCCCGCTTGACCGCCCGGGCCAGCTCGACGTCCTCCAGGATCTTGTCGGCGACCGCGGCGTGCCCGCCGGTGGCGGTGTAGCCGGCCCGGTCCACCACCAGGAACTGCCCGCCCGCCGCGGCCAGCGACGGTCGCCGCGAGCGCTCCATCGCGCGCAGCGGCAGGAAGGTCAGCCAGAGCCACTGCAACAGCGGCTGGACCAGCCGGTCGGCCGCCGTCGCCACCACGATCCGGGGGTACGGCGACAGCAGCGTCGCGCGGGCGGCGCGCAGCTCGGTGACGGCCGCCGCCACGGCGTGCGGGGCGAGCACCACGTCGGCGTCGACGAAGACCAGCGCGGTGGCCTGCGGGTCGGCCCGGGTGGCCAACTGCCAGCAGGCGTGCGGCTTGCCCAGCCAGCCCGGCGGCGGGGCCACCCCGGTGAGCAGGGTGACCCGGGGATCGTCGCCGGCCACCGCGCGGACCACGTCGGCGGTGCCGTCGGTGGACCCGTCGTCCAGGACCACGATGCGCAGCCCGGGCACGCCCCGCTGGGCGAGCAGGGCACGCAGGCAGGGCGTGACCCGGGTCGCCTCGTCGCGCAGCGGCAGCAGCACGGCCAGCGGCTCGCCGACCTCGCCCGGCCGGTCGCTGGGCCGGCGCAGCCAGCGGGCGGCGTTGACCCAGGTGTGCGCGGTCAACGCGGCGACGGCGACCAGCAGGGCGTACAGGACGGTCATCGGGTCGCGTCGACGCCGGTACGGTCCGGCTGGTGGGCCCCCTGCTGGATCTCGCCGGCCCGGTGGGCGCGCAGCAGGGGCACCGTCAGCGGCACGGCGGTGACCGCCATGCCGGCGGCGCCCCAGAGCGCCGAGGCGGGCAGGTCCAGGAAGACGGCGTGGGCCAGGATGCTGGAGAAGTACGTCCACAGGTAGAGCGCGACCATCGGGTGGTCCCGTCGGTCGGTGCGCTCGACAGCCGGGCCGGCCAGCGGGCGCAGCGCGCTCATCAGCAGCACCGCGAAGAGCAGCCAACCCAGGTAGTTGCTGACCGGGATGCCCGTCAGGCCGGGCAGCGCGCGGGTGGCGTCGCGCCAGACCCAGTAACCCTCGGCGACCATCTGCGGGTCGAGGAAGAGGTCCCAGGCGGCCAGCCCCACCGCGGCCAACGCGATCCTGCCCACCCACCGCCCGGCGGTCGAGACGCTGCCGCCGCCGGTCAGGCGGACCGCGGCCAGCCAGGCCGGCCAGGCCATCCAGGTCCAGGCCAGCGGGATGATCAACGGTACGCCGGCCAGCTTGGGGCCCAGTTCGCCCGAGTAGTCGTAGCTGCCGAACGGCACACCGGTGGCCACCCCGATCGCCTCGATCGCGAACCCACCGCCGGTGGCCACTGCGACCAGCGCCGCCGCCACCCGAGGGCCCCGGCTGAGCAGCGCGTGGCCGACCGAGAGCAGCCAGCCGAGCACGACGGTGGCCACGGTCAGCCCGGCCCGGGTCGCGCCGGTGGTCAGCGGGTAGCAGATCTGGGCGAGCACCAGGACGCCGAGCAGCGTCCAGGAGATCCGCCGGGTCATGACGCCGGAGGCTCGAGCGGCAGATCTCGACCGAGTACGCCGAAGGGCCGCTCGTCACCGGGGAAGTGGAAGTCGCGCAGCACGTCGACGAAACCGAAGCGCCGGTACAGTCGCCAGGCCCGCGAGGTCTGCTCCTCGGCCTCCGGCGTGGACAGCAGCGTGGTGTCGCCCTCGGCCATCGTGAGCAGCGCCCGCAACTGGCCGGCGCCCAGGCCGTGCCCCTGCGCCGGCGGGCGGACGTGCAGCTCGACCACCTCGAAGGAGTGGGGGAGCCAGCGCTTGCGGGTCGGACCGTCCAGCGCCCGGTGCACCTGGTCGTGCCACCACTGGCCGGGGCCGCCCAGATAGCCGTACCCGAAGCCGGCGAGGTGACCCTCGCTGGTCAGGCTGGCCACGGCCCGGAAACCGGGCCGGCGGACGTGGGTGGCGATGTAGCCGCGCCGGGCCTCCAGCAGGTCGGTGCGGTATCCCATCGCCTCGCCGTAGACGGCCACCACGTCGTCCAGCCGCCGGACGAGATCGTCCGGCGTCCAGCGCACCAACCTCATGCCCGTCCACCCTTCACTGTCGCCTGGTCGGCGTCGGCGACCCAACCGAGGACCGTCCGGTCGCCGACCACGTCGCGTACCTCGAACCGGGCGAACAGCTCCTCGGCGTACCAGCCCGCGGTGGGGGTTCGCATGATCGCCGCCCGATGCTCCGGGTGACGGTACGCGAACGCCACCAGGTCCGTCGGGTCGCGCCACACACTGACCGTTCCCTGCCATCCCAGCGGGGCCTCACCGACGCCGAACCGGGCCAGCAACCCGGGCGCGTCGCGCAGGGCGGCGGCCACCGGCGGGATCGCCCGCCAGAAGGTGGCCGCCCGGCGGGCCCGTAACCGGGCCCGTGTCAACGCCAGCACCGGCCCGGTCACCCGACCGCCCGGCGGTTCACCGAACGGCCGCTGACCGGACCACTCGCCCCGGCTGCTCAGCGGGCGCAGGTCGACCCGGGTCTGGGCCTGGGCGATCCGTGCCCAGGCACGCCCGACCGGCGAGTCGTCGAAGCCGGCCGCCGCGGCGGGGGAGTCCCAGACGGTCAGCGCCGCCCACCGGGTCAGGTCGGCGTCACCCGGCCCGAAGCCGGTACCGGTCCCGGTGCCCAGCAGCTTGCCGAACCGTACGCCGGGCAGGGCGCGCAGCCGGCGCGGGTCCACCGCCATCCGGGTCAGCGCCCGAGGCAGCGCGCTCCGGGCGATCCGCCACACGTGCAGGGTGACCAGCTCCGGTACGGCGTTGCTGTGCTCGCTCCCGCCACCGCTTCGCGGCGCAAGCGCATCGCTCCCGCCACCGCTTCGCGGCGCAAGCGCATCGCTGCTGTGCCGCTCGGTTCGCTCGCTCACGCCATCTCGGTCGGGGTGCCGGCGGTGACGCGCAGCAGTTCGGCGTAGGTGGTCGGGAAGACCGCCTGCGGCACGCCGCCCGCGGCCCAGATCTGCGGGTACGCCGCCAGCGCCGTGTCCACCAGGGTGCGCAGCGCCCGCGGGTGCCCGAGCGGGGCGACCCCGCCGATCGGCTGGCCGGTGTGCTCGCGGACGAACTCCGGGGTGGCCCGGCGCAGCCGGGTGACGCCGATGGACGCGGCCAGGCCGGCGGTGTCCACCCGGTGCGCGCCGGAGGTGAGCACGAGCAGCGGCGCGTCGTCCGCGTCGAAGATCAGCGAGTTGGCGATCTGGCCCACCTCGACGCCGAGCGCCTCGGCGGCGGCTGCCGCGGTGTGCACCGCCTCGGGCAGGAGGCGGACCGTGCTGAACTGGCCGGCGTTGTCGAGCGCGCCGGCGTTGTCGAGCGCGCCGGCGCCGTGGAGCGCGTCCTGCACCGCCCGTACGTTCGGGTGTGGCTGCATTCCGTCATTCTTCCCGGTCCGTGTGTGCCGGTTCACCCCGGCGCACACGGACCGGCGAGCCTCGGCGCGTCACACGTTGCATTTTCCTCGGAGGGGAGGTGTACTGTCAGCAGCAGTTAGAACGAGTGTTCGATTGCCTCGTACGCTCGTTCCAACCAGCCGGAGCGCGGTGTTTCGCGGCACCAGCTCCGGGCGGTGCGGCTCCGCGGGCCGCACCTGGGTTTCTGGGCAGTCGCGAGCCCGGTCCCATCAGGCAGGAGCGTCGCTCGCCGCCCACGACCCCCGGGCGGCGAGCGACGAACCCGCCGGTACGCCGGCCGGGTGTGGTGTGGGGAAGCATCCACACCCGGCCGGCCACCCCCGGTGCGTCTTCCTCCGCACCACCCGACCTCGGCGTCTCGTCGGCGGCACCACCGCCCCGGCTTACGCCCCGGCCATGTGGAGGAGACAGTCCATGCCGACCAACCCGGCTCAGGCACCGACGGTGCCGGCGCACGTGCTGCCGCACCGCACCCCTGCCCAACTCCTCACCCTGGCCCGTCGTGGGTTGGTCGAGGCCGGCCAGACCCGACCTGACGGCCTGCGCTACGCGGCCGCCCACCTGGCGGCGCTGCGTGCGGCGGCCGCCCTGCTCGCCGCCCGGGCCCGACCCGCCCCGAGCCGGCGCAACCGGATCACCAGCGTCTGGGTCCTGCTCTGCGCCGTCGCCCCCGAGCTCGACGAGTGGGCCCGGTTCTTCGCCGCCGGGGCCAGCAAGCGAGCCGCCGCCGAAGCCGGCATCCCCCGGGTGGTCAGCGCCCGGGAGGCCGACGATCTGCTCCGCGCCGCCGAACAGTTCGTCACGGTGGTGGAGACCGCGCTCGGCGTGGCGCACCAACCGGCCCTGGACGGCCTCGCGGCGTGAGACAGCCGTGACGTCGGCCGCCTGGAAGGGAAGCCGGGCGGCTGGCGTCACGGTGCGTCGGTCCTGATCTGTTCCACAGCAACGACGGGGGGTTGGTCCAATGGCGGGCCGGATGGTGGTCGGTTCCGCCGCGCTGGCCGATCTGGTACGCCCGGCGAGCGCACCCGATCCGGTCGGCGGTCACCGCGTGTTGCCGGTGGCGCCCGAGCTGACCGGCCTGTTGCCCAACCGGGGCCTACGCCGGGGCAGCACGATCGCGGTCGCCACCGGTCAGCCCCGACGTAGTGGGGGCACCTCGCTGGTGCTCGCCCTGCTGGCCGAGGCGTCCCGGTCCGGTTCGTGGTGTGCCGTGGTCGGAGTGCCGACGTTCGGCGCGGGCGCGGCAGCCGAGCTGGGCATCTCCCTGGACCGGCTGGCCCTGGTGCCGGATCCGGGTTCCGAGTGGGCCACCGTGGTCGCCGCGCTGATCGACGGGGTGGATGTCGTGGTCACCGCCGTACCGGCCGCGGTCTCCGCCTCGGTCGCCAACCGGCTCGCCGCCCGGGCCCGGCAGCGCGGCAGCGTGCTCGTTCCGTACGGCCGCTGGGACGGCGCGGACGTGACGTTGCAGGTGGTCCGCGGGGTCTGGGAAGGGCTCGGCCAGGGCCGGGGGCGGCTGCGTCGCCGAGAGGTCACCGTGTCGGCGCGCGGGCGTGGAGCAGCCGCTCGTCCCAAGGAGATCAAGGTCTGGCTTCCCGGCGCCGAGCTCACCCGCGTCATCCCCCGGACGGTGCGGTCGGGCGTGGGCCGACCGTCCGTGCCGCTCGCCCTGGTCGGGTCGGTGTGACCGGCTCGCCGACCCGGACCCTGCTGCTGTGGTGCCCGGACTGGCCGGTGCTCGCCGCCGAGATCGTCGACGGGGTGCCGGCCACCGGTCCGGTCGCCGTGCTGCACGCCAACCGGGTGGTCGCCTGCTCCGAGCGGGCCCGTGCCGACGGCGTACGCCGAGGGCTGCGCAAGCGGGAGGCGCAGGGCCGTTGCCCGCAGCTCACCGTCGTGGAGTACGACCCCGCCCGGGACGCCCGGGCGTTCGAGCCGGTGGTCGCCGCGCTGGAGGAACTGGTCGCCGGCGTCGAGGTGGTCCGTCCCGGGGCCTGTGCGGTTGCCGCCCGCGGCCCGAGTCGTTACCTCGGCGGCGAGGAGGCGGCCGCCGAACGGCTCATCGAGCACGTCGCCCAGTCGTGCCTGGTGGAGAGCCAGGTGGGCATCGCCGACGGGGTGTTCGCCGCCGGGCTGGCCGCCCGCGCCGGGCAGGTGGTGCCGCCGAATGGGACACCGGCGTTCCTGGCCGGGATGCCGGTCGAGGCGCTCGGTCGGTCCGCGCTGGCTGACCTGCTGCGCCGCCTGGGGGTGCGGACCCTCGGTGAGTTCGCCGCGCTACCGGCCGGCGACGTGCTGGCCCGATTCGGGTTCGACGGTGCGCTGGCCCATCGGCTGGCCGCCGGCCGGGATCACCGCCCGCTCGCCGTCCGGCAGCCGCCAACCGACCTGACGGTGACCTCCGGGTACGACGAGCCGATCGACCGGGTCGACGCGGCCGCGTTCGCCGCCCGCGCCCTGGCCGAGCAGTTGCACGACCGGCTCGCCGAGCACGGGCTGGCCTGCACCCGGCTCGGCATCGAGGCGGTCACCGAGCACGGGCAGGAACTGCACCGGGTGTGGCGGCACGACGGTCTGCTCACCGCCGCCGCCATCGCCGATCGGGTGCGCTGGCAACTCGACGGCTGGCTCTCCGGCAGCAACGGCCGCGCCGGCGCCCGACCGACCCGCCCGACGGCCGGCATCATCCGACTGCGGCTGATCCCGGACGGGGTGATCGCCCAGGGTGGCCTGCAGACCGGTCTCTGGGGGGAGACCGGCGAGGAACGGGAGCGGGCGCACCGGGCATTGAACCGGGTACAGGGCATCCTCGGTCCGGAAGCGGTGGTCACGGCGGTACTCGGTGGTGGACGTTCCCCGGTCGACCAGGTGCGACTGGTGCCGTGGGGCGACGAGCGGCTCCCGGCCCGCCCCGGCCCACCGGCAGTTGCCGGCGCGGGCGATGGTGCCGGCGGCGGCGGCGGCGGCGGCGGTGGTGGTGGTGGTGGTGCCGGTGGTGGTGGCGGTGGTGGTGCCGGCGGTGGTGGTGGTCTGGCGACCAGCCGGGGTGGGGGTAATCCGCCGTGGCCGGGTCGGCTGCCGCCGCCCGCGCCGGCCGTGGTGCTGCCCAGCCCACTCGCCGCGACCGTGCACGACGCCGACGGCGAGCTGGTGGTGATCAGCGCGCGGTTGGCGGTGAGCGCCGCTCCGGCGCGGCTGGTGGTCGGCACCGGCCGGCCGGCGGAGATCGTGGGTTGGGCCGGGCCGTGGCCGGTGGACGAGCGCTGGTGGGCGCCGGCCGAGGCCCGCCGCCGAGCCCGGTTCCAGGTCAGTCTCGCCGACGGTGCCGCTCTGCTGCTCGCCGTGGAGTCCGGGCAGTGGCTGGTGGAGGCGATCTATGACTGAGTCAGGTCGGCCCCCGACCGGCGTCGGCGGGTCCGGCGTCGGCGGGTCCGGCGTCGGCCGAGGGGCGGATGTCCTGATGAGCGTGATGACTCAGGGGCATAAATATGCCTGTGAGTCATCACGCTCATCGCACCCCTCGCCGCGGGCGGGGCGGTGGCCATCGCGCTCGTCGTCGGCGCGGCCGTCCACCGCCCTGCGGCTGGCCGGTCCTGCCAGCGCGGCCGGAGCGGCCAGCGCCGCCGGAGCGGCCGGATGAGCTTTCACAACCCGAAGATGCCCTGGTCTGAGCTGGAGCGTGTGCTCTCCGGCCGGCCCGGTGACACCCGGGCCGGTGACACCCGGGCCGGTGACACCCGGGCAGGTGGCAGTCGAGGCAGCAGAGGCGAGCGGCACCTGCACGTGGTGGACCCGCTCGCCGTGGACGCTGACGGTGGTGACTCCCCGGCCTGGAGTCGCCACCGCGAGCGGTACCAGCCGCCGGAGCTGGCCCGTCCCGACGGCGTGGTGCCCTACGCGGAGCTGCACGCGCACACCAACTTCAGCTTCCTCGACGGCGCCAGCCACCCCGAGGAACTGGCCGAGGAGGCGGCCCGGCTGGGGCTCACCGCGCTCGCTGTCACCGACCACGACGGCTTCTACGGGGTGGTCCGCTTCGCCGAGGCGGCCCGTACGTTGGGTCTGCCGACCATCTTCGGCGCGGAGCTGTCCCTCGGACTGCCCGGCCCGCAGAACGGCGAACCCGACCCGCACGGCGCGCACCTGCTGGTGCTGGCGCACGGCCACGAGGGGTACGCCCGGCTGGCCACCACCATCGCCCGTGCCCAACTGCGTGGCGGGGAGAAGGGCCGCCCGATCTACGGGGACCTGGAGGAGGTCGCCGCCGAGTTGCGTGACCACGTGTTGGTGCTGACCGGCTGCCGCAAGGGGCACGTGCCGGGTGCGCTGCTCACCGAGGGAGTGGACGCGGCGGCCCGCGAGTTGGACCGGCTGACCGCGCTCTTCGGTGCCGAGACGGTCGCGGTGGAGCTGACCGACCACGGTCATCCGGTCGACGTCGACCGCAACGACGCGCTCGCCGAGCTGGCCGCCGCGGCCGGGCTGCCGACCGTGGCCAGCAACAACGTGCACTACGCCAGCCCTGGCCGGCGTCGGCTGGCCACCACCGTCGCCGCCGTCCGGGCCCGGCGCAGTCTGGACGAGATCGACGGCTGGCTGCCCGCCGCGGCCACCGCCCACCTGCGCAGCGGCGCGGAGATGGCGGCCCGGTTCGCCGCGTACTCGGGCGCGGTGGCTCGGGCCTCCGAGTTCGGCGCCGAGTTGGCCTTCGACCTGCAACTGGTCGCGCCGCAGCTGCCGGCGTACCCGGTGCCGCCGGGGCACACCGAGATGAGCTGGCTGCGCAAGCTGACCGCCGACGGGGCGCGGGAGCGCTACGGGCCGCCGCAGGCCCACCCGACGGCGTACGCGCAGCTCGACCACGAGCTGAACATGATCGAGGAGCTGGGATTCCCCGGTTACTTCCTGGTGGTCTACGACATCGTCACGTTCTGCCGCGAGCAGGACATCTACTGCCAGGGCCGGGGATCGGCGGCCAACTCGGCGGTCTGCTACGCGCTGCGGATCACCAACGTGGACGCCGTCCGGCACCGGCTGCTCTTCGAGCGGTTCCTCGCCCCGGAGCGGGACGGCCCTCCGGACATCGACGTGGACATCGAGTCCGACCGGCGGGAGGAGGTGATCCAGCACGTCTACACCCGCTACGGCCGGGAACACGCCGCCCAGGTCGCCAACGTCATCTCCTACCGGCCCCGGTCGGCCGTGCGGGACGTGGCCAAGGCGTTCGGTTTCTCACCTGGTCAGCAGGACGCCTGGAGCAAGCAGATCGACAGGTGGGGCTCGGTCGCCACGGTCGACGTCGAGGGCATCCCGGAGCAGGTGGTGGAGTACGCCAACGAGCTGCAGTCGTTCCCCCGGCACCTGGGCATCCACTCCGGCGGCATGGTGATCTGCGACCGGCCGGTGATCGAGGTCTGCCCGGTGGAGTGGGGGCGGATGCCCGGGCGCAGCGTGCTCCAGTGGGACAAGGACGACTGCGCCGCCGTCGGCCTGGTGAAGTTCGACCTGCTCGGCCTCGGCATGCTGTCCGCGCTGCACTACGGCTACGACATGATCGGTTCCCGGCTCGACCTCGGCGACATGACGCTGGACGACCCTGAGGTCTACGACATGCTCTGCCGGGCCGACTCGGTCGGGGTGTTCCAGGTGGAGAGTCGCGCCCAGATGGCCACCCTGCCCCGGCTCAAGCCCCGCGAGTTCTACGACCTGGTGGTCGAGGTGGCGCTGATCCGCCCCGGCCCGATCCAGGGCGGTTCGGTGCATCCGTTCATCCGGCGTAAGAACGGCCAGGAGCCGGTGACCTTCGCGCACCCGTTGATGCGCAACGCGCTGGAGAAGACCCTGGGGGTGCCGCTGTTCCAGGAGCAGTTGATGCAGCTCGCCATCGACCTGGCCGGTTTCGACGCGGCCGAGGCCGACCAGCTGCGCCGGGCGATGGGCGCGAAACGGTCGGTCGAGCGGATGACCCGCATCGCCGACCGGCTCTACGCCGGGATGGCCGAGCGGGGCATCACCGGCGAACTGGCCGACGACGTCTACCGTAAACTCACCGCGTTCGCCAGCTACGGCTTTCCGGAGAGCCATGCGATGAGCTTCGCCTACCTGGTGTACGCCAGCTCGTGGCTCAAGCGCTACCACCCGGCGCCGTTCCTGGCGGCGCTGCTCAACGCCCAGCCGATGGGCTTCTACTCACCGCAGACCCTGGTCGACGACGCCCGCCGGCACGGGGTGGAGGTCCGCCGGCCGGACATCAACGCCAGCGGGGCTCTGGCGGTGCTGGAGTCCACCCCGGACACCCGGTGGGGCAGCGAGCCGGGAGAGCCGCCGCACGCCTGGGGGCTGGGCGGCCCGGCCGTCCGGCTGGGGCTGTCCAGCGTACGTACCCTCGGGTCTGGGGTGGCCGAGCGGATCGAGGCCGAGCGGGCGGCCGGCGGGGCGTACCGCGACATGCCGGATCTGGCCCGGCGGGTCGGCCTCACGGCCGCTCAGCTGGAGGCGCTGGCCACCGCGGACGCCTTCGCCTGTTTCGGGGTGACCCGGCGGGAGGCGCTGTGGGCCGCCGGCGCGGCGGCCCAGGACCGACCGGGCCGGCTGCCCGGCACGGTGACCGGCGCGGCGGCGCCCACGCTGCCCGGCATGGAGGCGGTGGACCGGCTGGTCGCCGACGTGTGGGCCACCGGGTTGTCGCCGGAGAGCCATCCGGCCCGGTTCATCCGGGGACAGCTCGACGTGCTCGGCGCGGTGCCGATCGCCCGACTCGGTCGGGTGGAACCGGGCCAGCGGATCCGGGTCGGCGGCATCGTCACCCACCGGCAGCGTCCGGCGACCGCCGGCGGGGTGACCTTCCTCAACCTGGAGGACGAGACCGGAATGCTGAATGTCACCTGCTCACCGGGGCTGTGGCAGCGTTACCGGCGGGTGGCCCGGACGAGCGCCGCGCTGGTGGTCCGGGGGCGACTGCAACGGCACGAGGGGGTGACCAACCTGGTCGCCGACCGGCTGGACGCGATCGAGCCGCCGGTCAGACCCGCGTCCCGTGACTTCCGCTGATCCAGTGATCCACATTATGGTTTCCGGCGCCGCGGAGCGGGAGACTCGTCCAGAGCGGGCAGAGCCGCCCGTGATCCATGAGGGGGACTGACAAGTGATGGGAAACCACGCGTACACCGGCGGCGGAATCGCCAACGCCCGACGGACCCGGCTGGGCGCCGGCTGGATGCCGTCGCACCTCAGCGACCCCCGCGAGTACGAGGTGACGAACGGTCCGGTGGCCAACGAGCGTCGATCCCGGGCCGAGGACGCGGTCGAGGGCGCCGACTCCTGACCACTAGGCTCGACCGGGTGGAGCAGACCCGAGGCCGGTTCGCCGCGCCGCCGCTGACCCCCCGTACCGTCGTGATCTGGTCGGTGCTGCGCGCCGAGCTGGACCGGCGTGGCGACGCCGAGCTGACCGTGCTGGACATCGGCGGCGGCACCGGCGGTTTCGCCGTCCCACTGGCCCGGGCCGGGCACCGCGTCACCGTCGTCGACGCGAGCCCCGACGCGCTCGCCGCGCTCACCCGCCGGGCCGCCGAGGCTGGCGTCGCCGACCGGGTCGTCGCCGTGCAGGGCGACGGCGACGCTCTCACGGGACTGGTCGAGCCGGCCGGCGTCGATCTGGTCCTCTGCCACGCCGTCCTGGAGGTCGTCGACGACCCGACGCCGGTGGTCGCCGCGCTGGCCACCGCGCTGCGCCCGGGTGGCGCGGCCAGCGTGCTGGTGGCCGGCCGGGCCGCCGCCGTGCTGGGCCGCGCCATGAACGGGCACCTGGACGTCGCGGCCACGCTGGCCGCTGATCCGGCCGGCAGCGCCGGGCCGCGCGACACCCTGCGCCGCCGCTACGACGCCTCCACGGCCGTCGCGCTGCTCACCGCCGCCGGGCTGGAGGTCGAGGACATCCACGGTGTACGCGTGCTGGCCGACCTGCTGCCCGCCGCGGTCTCCGACGGACAGCCCGCGGCCCTGGTCGAGCTGGAGCTGGCGCTGGCCGCCCAACCCCCCTACCGGGACCTGGCCGCCCAACTGCACCTGTTCGCCCGCCGACCGGCATGACCGGGCCGGTCCCGCCCGCCGACGGGGTTACGCCGGGCGGCGGCGGTCGGGCGGGCGACGTCGCCCCGCCGCTGGCGATCCTCGGGCCGGACCAGGCCGGCGGACGGCTCGCCGACGTGCTGCCCAGCGCGCTCGCCGTGCTCGGTGTGCCCGACTCGCCCGACCCGCTCGGGCTGGCACCCGCCCTGGCCGGGGTACGCCGGATCGCCGTCCTGCTCGTCGACGGGCTCGGCTGGTACCAGGTGCCGACCGCCGCGCCGTACGCGCCGACCCTCGCCGGGCTGGCCGCGACGGTGGGCCGGCCGCTCATCGCCGGTTTCCCGTCCACCACACCGACGAGCCTCGTGACGCTGGGCACCGGCGTCACGCCCGGCGCGCACGGGGTGCTCGGCTTCACCGTGCGGGTTCCCGGAACCGACCGGGTGCTCACCCACACCGACTGGGCCGCCGACCCCTCGCCGCTGCGCTGGCAGCCGGTGCCCACCCAGCTCCAACGGGCCCGCGCCGCCGGCGTGACGACGACAGTGGTGAGCCGGCCGGAGTTCGGCGGCAGCGGGTTGACCCTGGCCGCCAACCGGGGCGGTGACTTCCGGGGCGCCGCCGGGGCCGACGAGGTGGCCGCCACCATGCTGGCCGCGCTGTCCGCCGGCGACGGGCCGACCCTGGTCTCCGGTTACCACGCCGACCTCGACCGGCACGGGCACCTCAGCGGGGTCGACTCGGGTCCGTGGCGAAGCGCCGCCGCCGAGGTGGACATGCTGCTCGCCCGGCTGGTCGACGGGCTGCCGTCGGACGCGGCGCTGCTGGTGACCGCCGACCACGGGCAACTCGACATCCCCGTCGCGGGCCGCTTCGACCTGGACACCGATCCACGGCTGCGCGACGGTGTCCGGGTGGTGGCCGGCGAGGCCCGGGTGCGCTACCTGCACGCCCGGCCGGGCGCGGTCGACGACGTGGTGGCGGCCTGGTCGGCGGTGCTCGGGGACGCCGCCCGGGTGCGTACCCGAGCGGAGATGGTGGCCACCGGCTGGTTCGGGCCGGTGCCCGAGGAGCACCTGGGCCGGATCGGCGACGTGGTGGTGACCTGCAACGACACGTACGCCGTGATGGCCAGCCGCACCGAGCGACCGATGGCGTCGAAGCTGGTGGCGTACCACGGCGCGGACACCGCCGCCGAGCTGACCGTGCCGCTGCTGGTCGTGCGGGGCTGACCGGTGCGCGGTCCGGCCGGTCGGCCGGTGGTGCTGTCGTACCCCCGGGTTAACCTGCTGGGATGGGTCGCAGCCAGTCGTTGCCCCGGGGCGACGATCCGCGCTTCGGGCCGGACGGCGACGACTCCGCCAGCGGAATCCTGCACGTCGACATGGACGCCTTCTTCGCCTCGGTGGAGGTGCGCGCCCGACCCGAGCTGCGCGGCCGCGCGGTCGTGGTGGGTGGCGTGGGCCCGCGCGGCGTGGTCAGCTCGGCCAGCTACGAGGCTCGTCGCTACGGCGTGCGCAGCGCCATGCCGACCTCCCGGGCCCGGGCGCTCTGCCCGCACGCCGTCTACCTGCCGCCGAACTTCGCCGCGTACTCGGCCGCGTCCCGGGCGGTCATGCAGATCTTCCGGGACGTCACCCCGCTGGTCGAGCCGCTCTCCCTCGACGAGGCCTTCCTCGACGTCACGGGCGCCCGCAAACTGTTCGGCTCGCCGGCCACCATCGCCCGGCTGATCCGTCAGCGGGTCGCCGACGAGCAGCGGCTGACGTGTTCGGTCGGGGTGGCGCCGAGCAAGTTCGTGGCCAAGCTCGGCTCCACCCTGGCCAAACCCGACGGCCTGCTGGTCGTGCCCGCCGGGCAGGTCCTCGACTTCCTGCACCCGCTTGGAGTCGACGCGCTGTGGGGGGTGGGGGAGCGGGCCGCGGAGACGCTGCGCCGGCTCGGTCTGGCTACCGTCGGGGACCTCGCCGAGGCCCCGGTGGGCATGCTGCGCCGGGCGGTGGGGGCGGCGTCCGCGGCGCACCTGCACGAGCTGGCGTCCGGGCGGGACCCGCGCCGGGTCAGCCCCGAACACGTCGACAAGTCGATCGGCGCCGAGGTGACCTTCGACGCCGACGTGGCGGACCCGGTGGAGATCCGCCGCGCCCTGCTCGCGCTCAGCGCGAAGGTCGGCGTCCGACTGCGCGGCGCGGGCCAGGCCGGGCGCACCGTCACCCTGAAGGTACGGCTGGCCGACTTCCGCACCGTCAACCGCTCCCGCACCCTCGGCGTACCTACCGACACGGCCCGCGAGATGTTCGACACGGTCTGGGCTCTCTACACCGCCCTGGACCCGGGTGAGCGGATCCGCCTCGTCGGTGTCCGGGTGGAGGGCCTCACCCCGTCGCAGGGCGCGCCCCGGCAGCTCACCCTCGGCGCGCCCGAGCGCGGATGGCGGGAGGCGGAAGCTGCCGCGGACGCCGCTGCTGCCCGATTCGGGTGGTCCGTCATAGGTCCGGCCAGTCTGTTAGGCGACCGTGACGCTCATCGAAAGGAAAATCCACCCCACCCGTAGGTCGTCCCGCTTTCCGACGCGCGACCCCCCTCGTAGACTTGCGGGTAAGCAGCCGGTTGGCTGCCACGGTCTGTCGGCCCGAGTGGGCCTGACCAACGTGACCGGGGAGGAGTGCCGTGCCGCTCTCGGAGCACGAGCAGCGGCTGTTCGAGCAGATCGAGCGGTCGCTTGCCGAGGACCCCAAATTCGCCTCGGCCGTGCGCGCCAGCGATCCGCGCTTCCACGCGCGGCGTCGCCTGCTCGTCGCTGCCGGCGTGATCATCGCTGGCTTGGCTCTACTGGTCTATGGCGCGGTGATCAAGACTCCACCGTTGGCGGTGGCGGGCTTCGTCGTCATGCTGGCGTCGGCCGCGTTCGCGGTGCAGTCGCACCGGCGGGCGCAGTCACCCGACCTGCACGTGGTGGGTGGCACGACGAGTCGTCGTCGTCCCCGCGGTGGCCGTCCCGGTCGCCGCCGGTCGCTTCTGGACCGGATGGAAGACCGATGGCGGCAGCGCCCAGAGGGGCACCGCTGAGCCCGTCCCGCCGCTGAGGCGGGCCGTACACCGCGACGAGCGGGTCGCCGGGGAGCCCCGGCGACCACTGACGTATCCGCGCGTCCGACCAACCCCGTGCCCCCGCGGGCGTCGGTCAGCGTGCTGCTCGGTCGGCCAGCATCCGACGCGGGTTCCAGCGCAGCAGCCGGTAGCGGACCCGTCCGGTCAGCGCCACCAGGCGGCCGAAGGCGTCCGCGAGGGCGATCCGCCAGCGCAGCAGCACCGATGGCGGCAACGCGGTGGCGAGCAGCCGGGTCCGCCGATCCGCCCGGGAGGACAGCGCGCCATGGACCGCGCGCAGCGCCGGAGGCAGCGGTTCACCGGTCAGCGGGTCCCGCGCGTACCGGGCCCGCTCCTCGGCACGGCCGAGCAGTCGGGCCGCTCCGACCGCCTCGGCGTCGTCGGCGAGAGCGTCCCGGACCAGCCGGTCCGCGGTCGCCCGGGGCGTCTCGGTCGAGTCGACCCGTACCTTGAAGTCGACAAGCGTGTCGAGCAGCTCCGCCCATGCGGCATGGGCGTCCGCGCGACCGGCGTCCGCCTCGACCACCATCAGGCGTACGTCGTCGGCCGGCGGCCCGTCGTCCGGGACGGCGGTGGCCGTCGTGGTGACCGCCCGGCCGGCCCGCCGCCGACGCAGCGTCAGACGACGAAGCGCCGGCAGCGCCAGCAGTGCCACCAGCGCGAGTGCGCCCGCTACCCACCACGGCCACACCGGTGCCCGCTCGGCCGGCGTCGAACCTCCCAGGGAGAGCCCGGAGTCGGTGTCCCGGTCGGCGTTGTCCGGACCGGCCGGCCCGGCCGACGAGCCCGCACCGGTCGGGCTGTCCGTGGCGCCGGTCTCCGGGGCGGACGGCTCGGGCGCGTCCGTGTCCGGAGCCCAGGCGGACCGGGTGGAGCCGGGAACCCCGTACGCCGGGGTGGCGTCGAACGGCACCCAGCCGACACCGTCGAAGAAGGCCTCGGTCCAGGCGTGCAGGTTGAGGTTGGTCAGCGTGTACGTGTCGCCGTCACGCTGGCTGCCGTTGGTGAAGCCGAACGCGACCCGCGCGGGGATGCCGGCCGACCGGACCAGCCAGGCCATCGCGGCGGCGTACTGCTGGCAGTAGCCGACCTTGTTGGTCAGGAAGTTGACGATGTCCTGGCCGCTGCTGCCGCTCTCGGTGCTGAGGCGGTACTTGAATCCGTTGTCCGCCGAGAAGTGCTGGTAGATGGCCAGCACCCGGTCGTAGTCGGTCCGCTTGCCCTGGGTCAGCCCCTGGACCAGCTCCTCCACCTCGGGCACCGGCCCGGGGGTGGCGGTCTGCTGCCGGCGGACCGGGTGGTCGGCCGGCAGCGGCTTCGCGGCCCGCAGGGTCGCCGGGGTGTACGTCGAACGGATGTAGTCGAACGTGTACTTACGCCCCCGCGAACTCTCCCGGTTGGAGAAGATGATCTGCTGGTTGGGGTCGTAGAGCCAGTTGCCGTTCAGGTCCTGGGTGCGCACCGGTTCGGCGTACACCGGCATCAGGGACATGCTCAGGCTCTTGGTCACCTCGACGGTCGCCCGGTACTCGGTCTGCTGCACCCCCGGGCCGACCCGCTCGTTCGGGTTGGGTAGATCGCGGTTGGCCGCTCGGCCGCTCGCCGGGCGAGCCTGGAAACCACTCGGGCGCAGCTCGTCGGCGACCGCGTAACGCAGGTAGAACGGGCTCGGCTCGGACGTGGTCACCTTGACCAGGTCGGCCACCTCGGACTGGTTGAGCTGACCGGCGAGCGACGCGAACAGGTCGATCCGGCCGGACGAGCCGCCCACCCCTCGGCCGGTGCCGCTGCCGTTACCCGTGCCCTCCGTGAGCCTGTTGAGCAGCCCACCGCTCAGGCCCGGCACCGCCAGCGGCAGCACCACGGCCAGCACCACGCTGACTACGGCGAGCCGACGGCCCGCGGAGGCCAACGGCGAGGCCTCCCACACGTCCACGTCACGACCGTCGCCGGTGAACCGCCGCCCGAACCGGCGCACCCGGTCGACGTTGTCGGTCACCAGCAGCCACAGGTAACCGGCGGCGCCCACCACGAACGGCGCCGGGGGGACGCTGTCCACGTAGACGGCGACGGGCACCGAGTAGATCGCGAGCATCGGCAGCCCGGCCAGCGCGGGCCGCCGTAGCCCCACCGCCAGCACGTCCACCAGCACGGCCACCCCGCCGACGCCGAGCACGGTGATGAACAGCAGCGGGTCGGTGTCCGGAACTTCGACGCCGTACGAGCGCATGTCCTGCGCCGAGCCGGCGAGCAGGTCGGCGAAGTGCCCGAACGTGCTCGGCGTGGGCAGGACGGCCAGCAATTCGCTGCCGCTGGGGAACAGCCAGGTCAGCGCGAGCAGCTGGGCGGCCAGCATGCCGAGCACCTGGCCCCAGAGCGGCGCGCGGACGAGCCGGGTCAGCGCGGCGACACCGGCCACCACGGCGACCGCGATCGCGCACTGGATCAGCCACGTCCAGGTCTGGAAGATGGCCGACAGCGGCGCGGCGGCGAGCAGCGTCGCGGCGGCCGCCACCACGCCGGTGTTCCGGCTGGCGATCATGAAGGGAACCTTCCGTTCATCGCACGCGGCCAGCGACCGTCTCGGCCAGCGCGGCCCGTAGGGCGAAGCCCTGGGAGCCGCGGCCCGCCTGCGGCCACAGCGCCGGCAGTCGGCTGCCGTGGTCGGCACCGACCACCCGCCAGCCACTGCGCACCATGGCGAGCACGGCGGCGCCGTGCGCGTGCTCCGCCTCGGCGCGGGCCTTCTCGGGGAGGCTCAGCCAGGTGGAGCTGTCCAACAGGAAACCGACACACGTCGCGCCGTTGCCGCGCAGACCGGCCAGCAGCTCGGCCTCGGCGACGCTCAGCGTGCCGAACAGCCCGATGATCAACCCACCGTCGGCGCGCTGCCGGACCCGCTGCACCAACTCGGTCACCTCGGCCCGCTGGTCCAACCGCACCTCGGCCAGGTGGTCGAGCACCGCGCCGTCGCCGCCGCCCTCCGAGGCATCCACGTCGACCCCCGAGCCGGTGACCAGGCGCAGCTTGTAGCCGGCCTGCCGCAGGTGCACAGCGATGCTCGCGGCGGCCGAGACCGCCCATTCGAAACTCGCCGTCGGCCCGTCACCCCGGTGGCCGTACGCGCGGGTGTCCAGCACGACCGTGGCCCGGCTCTCCCAGGGCTGCTCTTCCCGGCGCACCATCAGCTCGCCGGTGCGCGCCGTGGACTTCCAGTGCACCCGGCGCAGGTCGTCGCCGCGGCGGTACTCCCGGGTCGCCGCGTCGTCCTCGCCGTGCACCGCCACCGAACGCGCCCGGCTGTCGCCGCTGCCCGCGTACTCCCCGGGGAGCCGGACCGACGGCAGCGGGGTGACCTGCGGGATGACCGTGAGGTGATCGGTGCTGGGAAAGGCGCGGGTGAGCTCGCAGAGACCGAACGGGTCGGTCATCCGGACCACCAGCGGACCCACGTCGTAGCGACCGCGCACGTCCGCGCGCACCGTGTACGCCACGGAGCTGGCCTGGTGGGCGCCGAGCCGTTCCAGCACGACGCGGGGCCGGCTGCCCAGCGCGTAGGGCAGCCGGTCCTCCAGCAGCAGGGTGCCGGTGGGCAGCCGGGAGAGGTTCTGTAGGCGCAGCACCACCCGCGAGTTGGCCCCGACCGGAACCCGGTGCGGGTCCAGCGACCGGTTGCAGGCCAGCTTGTAGCGGCTGCGGCCCACGTAGGCGGCGGCCAGGAACGGCAGGATGGCCAGCAACAGGGCCACCCGGAGCAGGTCCTTCTCGCCGAGGATGACGGCCGAGACCGCCGCAGCGACCGCGGCCGCCAGGAACGAGCGCCCGCGGGTCGTCAGCCCGCGCAGCCCGGCACGCACGTCACGGCCTCCGCGGCTCGTAGGGCGGGCGACCGTTGCCGGTGGCGGGCCGGGTGTCGTACGGGTTGCGCTGGCGATCGTGCGGCAGGGGCAGTCGGTGCACCAACTCGGAGACGATCGCGTCGGTGGTACGCCGGGCGAGCTGCGCGTCGGCCGTCGGGATGATCCGGTGCGCCAGCACCGGCACCGCCAGGGCCTGCAGGTCGTCCGGGAGGACGTAGTCGCGACCCTCCAGCGCGGCGACCGCCCGGGCCGTGCGCAGCAGTTGCAGCGTCGCCCGGGGGGACGCGCCGAGGCGCAGGTCGGGGGCCTCACGGGTGGCGGTGACCAGGTCGACCGCGTACTGCTTGACCGCGTCGGCGACGTGCACCTGCCGGACGGTGGCGATGAGCTGCCGGACGATGTCGGCGTCGGAGACCGGGCGCAGCTCGTTCAACGGGTCGGTGGCGCCGTGCCCGTCGAGCATCGCCAGCTCCGCGCCGGCGTCCGGGTAACCCATTGCGATCCGGGCGGTGAAACGGTCCCGCTGCGCCTCGGGCAGCGGGTACGTCCCCTCCATCTCGATCGGGTTCTGGGTGGCGATGACCATGAACGGGGTCTGGAGCTGGTAGGTCACGCCGTCGACGGTGACCTGCCGTTCCTCCATGCACTCCAGCAACGCCGACTGGGTCTTCGGCGAGGCCCGGTTGATCTCGTCGCCGACGACCAGGTTGGCGAAGACGGCGCCCGGGCGGAACTCGAAGTCGTGGGTCTCCTGGTTGTAGACGCTGACGCCGGTGACATCGCTGGGCAGGAGGTCCGGGGTGAACTGGATCCGCCGGACCGTACAGTCGATGGACCGCGCGAGGGCCTTGGCCAGCTTGGTCTTGCCGACGCCGGGAACGTCCTCGATGAGGAGGTGGCCCTCGGCGAGCAGGACGGCCAGGGCCAGCCGCACGGTGGCGGTCTTACCCTCGATGACCTGCTCGATGTTGGCCACGATGGCCTCGCTGGCGGCGCGGAACTCGTCGTGCGGCAACAGGCCGCCCACCTCGTCCCAGGTCTGTTGTGTCACGGGCCTCCTCCTCGTCGCCGTCACGGCAGCTCTGTAGAGAGCACCTGGACCCGCCGTTGGGTTCGCGACGTCGAGCCTCGTTTGCCGCAGGGATCTCACTGGCCTCTCAGGCTAACCATGTTTGTCGTTATCGCCGACCCCCGCAGGTAGTCCGCCGGTTACGCCCCGATATTCGCCAGCTCGGGGGAACGGGGCCGACCCTGGCCGGCGGCCGACAGGCGCAACCGCGCGCGCGGTACACTGCGGGGCATGGCCGGAGTCTTCCTGCTTCTTACCGGGCCGTGCTGATGCGCTGAACGCGCGACAGCACGGCGGCCCCTCGTGCGCGAGGGGCTTTTTTGTGCCCGCCGCCGGTCCGGCCCGGCGGTGCCGAGACGAAGCGAAGCGAAGCGAGGAGAGACGATGAGCGAGGCAGCCGCACCGGCGGGCGACATCCCCCCGTTCCGATACACCGCGGCCATGGCCGACGAGATCGAGACCCGTTGGCAGGACACCTGGGCGCGCGAGGGCACCTTCCACGCGCCGAACCCGACCGGCCCGCTGGCCGATCCGGGTCACCCCCGGGCCGGCGCGGAGAAGCTGTACGTGCTGGACATGTTCCCGTACCCGTCGGGCGCCGGCCTGCACGTCGGCCACCCGCTGGGCTACATCGGCACCGACTGCTACGCCCGTTACCAGCGGATGGCCGGGCACAACGTGCTGCACGCGATGGGGTTCGACGCGTTCGGGCTGCCCGCCGAGCAGTACGCCGTGCAGACCGGCACTCACCCCCGGACCACCACTGTCGCGAACATCGAGCGGTACAAGTCGCAGCTGCGCCGCCTGGGGCTGGCGCACGACGAGCGGCGCTCGGTGGCCACCATCGACACCGACTTCTACCGCTGGACGCAGTGGATCTTCCTGCAGATCTTCAACTCCTGGTACGACCGCGAGGCCGGCCGGGCCCGGCCGATCGCCGAGCTGATCGCCGAGTTCGAGGGCGGCAACCGGGCCACCCCGGATGGCCGCCCCTGGGCCGAGCTGAGCGTCGCCGAGCGCCGCCAGGTCGTCGACGACCACCGGCTGGCGTACGTCTCGGAGGCGCCGGTGAACTGGTGCCCGGGGCTGGGCACCGTGCTGGCCAACGAGGAGGTCACCGCCGACGGGCGCTCCGACCGGGGCAACTTCCCGGTCTTCAAGCGCAGCCTGAAGCAGTGGAAGATGCGGATCACCGCGTACGGTGACCGGTTGCTGGACGACCTGGACAGCCTGGACTGGCCTGAGCCGATCAAGCTGATGCAGCGCAACTGGATCGGCCGGTCGACCGGGGCGCACATCGACTTCGCCACGGCAGGGGAGCCGATCCGGGTGTTCACCACCCGTCCGGACACGGTCTTCGGGGCCACCTACATGGTGCTGGCGCCGGAGCACGAGCTGGTCGACGCGCTGGCGCCGGCAGCCTGGCCGGACGGCACGATCAATGCCTGGACCGGCGGGCACGCCAGCCCCGCCGAGGCCGTCGAGGCGTACCGCAAGGCCGCCGCCGCGAAGACCGACGTCGAGCGGCAGTCCGACTCCAAGGAGAAGACCGGCGTCTTCATCGGCGCGTACGCCACCAACCCCGCCACCGGCGGGCAGGTCCCGATCTTCATCGCGGACTACGTGCTGGCCGGCTACGGCACCGGCGCGATCATGGCGGTGCCGGCGCAGGACGAGCGGGACTGGGCGTTCGCCGAGGTCTTCGAGCTGCCCATCGTGCGCACCGTGCAGCCGGTGGAGGGCTTCGACGGCAAGGCGTACACCGGGGACGGCCCGGCCATCAACAGCGCCGCGCCCGAGCGCGGCCTGGACCTGAACGGCCTGGGGGTCGCCGACGCCAAGGCGGCGATCATCGCGTGGCTGGAGGCGAACGGCCACGGCGCCGGCGCGGTGACCTACCGGCTGCGCGACTGGCTGTTCTCCCGGCAGCGCTACTGGGGTGAGCCGTTCCCGATCGTCTACGACGAGACCGGCGCCGCCATCGCCCTGCCCGAGGAGATGCTGCCGGTCGAACTGCCGGAGGTGGACGACTTCTCCCCGAAGACGTTCGACCCGAACGACGCGAACTCCAACCCGGAGACGCCGCTGTCGCGGCGGCGCGACTGGGTCGAGGTCGAGCTGGACCTGGGTGACGGGCCGAAGCGCTACACCCGGGAGACCAACGTGATGCCGCAGTGGGCCGGCTCCTGCTGGTACGAGCTGCGCTACCTGGACCCGACCAACAGCGAGCGGTTCGTCGACGCGGAGAACGAGCGGTACTGGATGGGCCCGCGCGCCGACGGTGACTGCGGGGGCACCGACCTGTACGTCGGTGGCGCCGAGCACGCCGTGCTGCACCTGCTGTACGCGCGGTTCTGGCACAAGGTGCTGTTCGACCTGGGGCATGTGTCGTCGTTCGAGCCGTTCCGCAAGCTGTTCAACCAGGGCATGATCCAGGCGTACGCGTACACCGACTCGCGCGGCAGCTACGTGCAGGCCGAGGACGTCGCCGAGCGCGACGGCGCGTACTACCTGGGCGACCTGACGGTCAACCGCGAGTACGGCAAGATGGGCAAGTCGCTGAAGAACGTGGTGACCCCCGACGACATGTGCGCGGCGTACGGCGCGGACACCTTCCGGGTGTACGAGATGTCGATGGGCCCGCTGGAGGTGTCCCGCCCCTGGGAGACCCGGGCGGTGGTCGGCTCGTACCGGTTCCTGCAGCGGGTGTGGCGGGCGATCGTCGACGAGCAGACGGGCGAGCTGCGGGTCACCGACGACCCGGCCGACGAGGCGACCCGCCGGCTGCTGCACACGGTGATCGACGGTGTCCGTGGCGACATGGACGGCATCCGGCTCAACACCGCGATCGCCAAGCTGATCCAGCTGACCAACGGGTTGACCGGGCTGTCGGCGACGCCCCGCGAGGTGGCCGAGCCGCTGGTGTTGATGGTGGCGCCGTTCGCCCCGCACGTGGCCGAGGAGCTGTGGCGCAAGCTGGGTCACGACACCTCGCTGACGTACGCGGACTTCCCGACCGCCGATGAGGCGCTGCTGGTGGCCGACACGGTGACCTACCCGGTGCAGGTCAACGGCAAGGTCCGGGGCCGCATCGAGGTACCCGCCGACGCGGCCGACGAGACTGTCCGCGCGGCGGCCCTGGAGGCGGTGGCCGCGACGCTGGCCGGCAAGGAGCCGCGCAAGGTCATCGTGGTGAAGGGCCGGATGGTCTCGGTCGTCGCCTGACCCTTGCGGGGCGGAACGTGGGTGCGCTGACGGTGCTGATGACTCAGGGGCATATATATGCCCCTGAGTCATCGCGCTTCGCGTAGTGTCCGCCCGACCGGCGACACGCTCCGCTCATTGGTGCACCCTTGTCTCACTCGGGCCGATCGGGGTTCGAGTGCACCGGTGACTGTCGGGCCATCGCCCAGC